>NZ_JBEPPA010000007.1:0-243113 GCF_040547075.1 Arthrobacter sp. UYCu512 | reverse complement strand
CCGCTGATCGGGTCCAGTTCCCATAACCGGGGCAGCCCGGCCCGGGCGATGATCCGGGAGACCGTGCGGGCCGGGACGTTGCAGCGTTCGGCCAGATCGACCGGGCCCTCGCGGTGCTTTACCCGCGCCTCGAGGACCTCGTCGATTTTCGCCGAGGGGGTGGCGTGCGGGCAGGAACGCGGGCGGGACGAGCGATCCTCCATACCGTCCGAGCCGTGCTCCAGATATCGCCGGAACCACCGGTGGGCGCAGGTCCGCGAAACACCCATTTCCTTGGCCACGTGGGCCACGGGACGGCCCTGAAGAACACGCTGGACAAGAATGCTTCTACCGGCAGGAGTCAGACGGGCATTACGGTGGACCATGAAGACCTCTTAGTCGTTCGGTGAGTGTGGTAACCACCAACCTAAGAGGTCTTCACCCTTTCACCGTGTAACCAACGTCCTGGCTGAGTACAGCTAGAGCCCGGAGTAGGAGTGCAGGCCGTTGAAGAACTGGTTCACGATCGTGAAGTTGAAGACCACACACAGGTAACCGACAATCGACAGCCAGGCCGCGCGCGTGCCGGTCCAGCCACGGGTGGCACGGGCGTGCAAGTAGCCGGCGTAGACCACCCAGATCACGAAGGTCCAAACTTCCTTGGTGTCCCAGCCCCAGAACCGGCCCCAGGCCTTCTCGGCCCAAATGGCCCCGAACATCAGCGTAAAGGTCCAGCCGACGAAGGCGATGGCGTTGATCCGGTAGGAGAGGTTTTCAAGGCTCAGCGCCGAGGGCACCAGGCGCATAAACCCCAGCTTGTCCCGGCCGCCTGCGGCAATGGACTTTTGCCGGTGCGTCTGGACCAGCTGGAGTGCCGACATCGCGAACGTCAGCGTGAACAGCGCCGAGGACATCACCGCGATGGACACGTGGATAAGCAGCCAGTAGCTCTGCAGTGCCGGAACGAGGTGCCCCACCGGCGTCCAGTAGGCCACGGAGGCAGCCACGAGCATAATGATCGCCAGGCCCACCACGAAGGTGCCCAGGAAGCGCAGGTCGCGGCGGATCAGGACCACCAGGAACACGGCGACGGCCACGAATGCGCCCGTGGTCAGGAACTCATACATGTTGCCCCATGGCACCCGGCCGGAACCGAGCGCCCTCGTGAGGACACCGGCGGCGTGAATGGCGACGCCCAACACGGTCAAGGCGACGGCGATACGGGCAGGTGCCCGGCGTTCGGCAGAATAGCGCATCGCCCCGTCCGCGGTTCCGCCGATGCCCGCCGCGTTCCCGGCTGCAGCACCGGAGACGTTCGAGGTCGGGCGCTCAGCCCGGCCGATCGGCCCGGCCACGTCGGCATCTGCCCGGTCCACGCCGGCGCTGGAGGCGCCTACGCCGGCGGCAACGGGTACGCGCGCCGCTTCGGCGGCCGAGAGTTCAGCGGCCTTCAGGTCCACCGCGCGAAGTGTTTTGCTGCTCTTGGCCAGGTCCCACGCGAAGGCGATAAATGCCACCGTGTACGTGCCGGCTGCGAGGAGCATAAACAGCTCGCTGTACTGGCCCATGGTTTCGTTGATGGGGAACATTACTGATCCTTCTTTGACTCAGGAGAGCCTGCTGTGGACTGGATGACGTCGGTTGCGGGTTGTTCCGTAAAGGTCTGTGTGTCAGCGTCGGCGCCCGCGCCGGTGGCCGCCCGGCCATTATCCGCCGTTGCGCTGGGAACAGGCTGGGAATCTGCCCCGTCGCCGCCGAGATCCCAGGCCCCGGCGAGCAGCTTGCGGATCGCGGCGGCTTCCCCGGCCAGCCGGTGGTCTTCGCCCCGGGCCAGGAGGCCGTATTCGACCATGGTGCGGCCGTCCTCGTGCGAACCAACCCGGACCCAGACGCGGCGGCGGTTCACGTAAAGCGACGTCACCAGGCCCGCCACTGCCAGGAGCGCGAAGATCAGGGCGTACAGCTGGCCGGGATTATGGTGAATGTCGACGCCGACATAGCGCTTCACGCCGTCGAAGCTGATGGTGCCCTTGCCGTCCGGCAGGGTGTGCGTGGTTCCCGGGGTGAGGACGATGCCCTTTGTCGGCAGATTCCGGGCGTTGAGCGGAGTCAGCTTTTTGACATCGAGTTCGAAGACGTTTTGCGGCGCTCCGTCGTTGAGTCCCAGGTCGCCGAAGTAGGAGTTCAGGGTCAGCTGCGGGTTGATCAGCTCGGGATCGCCGCTGAAGGAGACGCCCGCATCGGTCACGAAGGCCGTGGGCAGGAAAAAGCCGGCGAAAGCCAGCTGATCCGGCTTGGCATCGGGGACCTTGATCACCACCGATGAGTAGTAATTTTCGCCCTGCAGCTTGGCCACCACCGGGCCCTGCATCGCGACGTTCCCGGCGCCGTCGCGGACAGTCACCACCGGGGCGTAACCATTGCCCGTCAGGTACATGCTGGTGCCGCCCAGGCTCAGCGGGTCATTGACCTTCAGCACCTCTTTCTTGGCGGGTGCATCGGGGGTCTCCTTGGTGGTCACGTCGGCCGTGAAGTCGATCGGCTGGCCGAACTTGCCCTTGGATTCGCGGTCAAAAGTGATCTGGAATTTATCCAACTGCACCGAGTAGGGCTGCAGCTGGCCGCTCTGGAAGTTGGTGCCGGGGGTGAACTGGTCGTAGCCGACAAGGGTGTTCACGAAGGTGTCGCCCTCCACCAGGATCCGCTGGCCGCTGTAGCCGAACAGCCCGCCAATCGCAACGGAAACCAGCACGCCGATCAGCGAGGTGTGGAACAGCAGGTTCCCGACTTCGCGCAGGAAGCCGCGCTCGGCACCCAGTGAGGGACGGGCGCCGTCGCGGTCGCGCACATCGACGCGGTAGCCGCGTTTCGCCAGCAGCCCGGCGGCGTCGGATATTGCGCCCGACGCCGGGATCCCGGCGTCGGCGGGAATCACGAGCGTGCCGTACTCCGGCAGCCGGGACAGCCGTGCGGGCGTCCGCGGCGGCTGGGACCGCATGGCCTTGTAGTGCGCGATGGCGCGCGGGACGACGCAACCGATCAGGGAAACGAAGAGCAGGATATAGATCGCGGAGAACCATGCCGAGGAGTACACGTCGTACAGCTGCAACGTATCGAGGACCTTGCCGTAATCCGGGTGGTCCTTGATGTACTGGGTCACGGTCGAAGGGTTGGCGGGCCGCTGCGGGAAGAGCGAACCGGGAACGGCCGCCACTGCCAGCATCAGCAGCAGGAACAACGCCGTGCGCATGCTGGTCAGCTGGGTCCAGGCCCAGCGGAGCATGCCCAACGCGCCCAGCGTGGGCAGGACTGCTTCGGTCTTGGCGCTCGCCACCGGACCGCCGGTGCCGGAAGCACCGCGCTTTCCCGGCTTCCCGCCCGCGGCGGCATCGGGTTCGGGGCCCTCGGGCGTGGTGCCGGGGGGCGGGGACTTCTTCTCTACGTTCACTCGCTCGCTCATCAGATCGGCAATTTCACATCGGTTTGGAACCAGTACTGCAACTCGGAAACCCAGTGCCCCCATACGCCGCTTGCCATCAGCAGGCCAAGGCCCACCAGGATTGCGCCGCCGATGCGCTGGATGGCGAGCCGGTGCCTGCGGAAGAAGGACATCACGCCAACGCCCCGGCGCACCGCCAGCGCGATCAGCAGGAACGGGATCCCCAGGCCCAGGCTGTAGACGAACGCCAGGAAGGCTCCCTTGGCCGCCGAGGAACCACCGGAGAGGCTCAGCAGCTGGACCGCGGAGTAGGTGGGGCCGATGCACGGTGCCCAGCCGAGGCCGAAGGTGATGCCCAGCAGCGGCGCGCCCCACAGCCCGGCCGGCGGTTTCGATTGGATCTTGGCGTCGCGTTGGAGCCAGCCGAAGCCACCCATAAACACCACACCCATAACGACCACTAGGAGGCCCAGCACCTGGGTGATCCAGGCATTCTGGGTTCCGGTGATCAGCGTCCCCAGCTGGCCGAACGCCCCGCCGAGCAGGACAAAGACCACCGAGAAACCCAGGACAAAGAGCCCGATCCCTGCCAGCATGCGGCCGCGCCTCTGCTTCTGCAGGTCAACGCCGGTCAGTCCCGTGACGTAGCCCAGATAACCGGGGACCAGCGGAAGCACACACGGGGAAAGGAAAGAGACAAAGCCGGCCAGCAGCGCCACCGGGATGGCAAGCAGCAGTGAACCGCTCAGAATGGCTTCAGCGAAGGGGCTGTTCACAGTGCTCCTGCCCGCTACTCGGCCACGGCAGCGGCGATAAGGGACTTGAGGGTGCCCTTTTGGATCTCGCCAAGCACACGGGACGCCACGCGGCCCTGTTTGTCGAGCACAAGAGTGGTGGGCACGGCTCCCGGGGGGACCAGACCGGACACGGCCAGGAGCACAGCGCCGTCTTTGTCATTAAAACTCGGGTAGCTCAGGTTAAACGTCTTGTCGAAGGCGTCCGCGGTGGCCTTCTCGTCCCGGAGGTTGACCCCGAAGAACTGAACGCCCTGGCTCTTGAACTCCTGATGCAGCTCTTCGAGCGCGGGCGCCTCGACCCGGCACGGAGCGCAGGCCGCGAACCAGAAGTTGAGCACGGTGACCTGCCCGGGGAAGGCCTCTGCCGTTACCTCGGTACCGTCGAAGAGTGTGCCCTTGATGGCAACGGGGTTCTTGCGGTCGGCGGCCGCGAATTCCGTGACCGACCCGTCGCCGGCCACGTAGTTCTTGTTGTCGCCCGCCCTGGCCTGCTGGGCCAGGGCGTCCTCCTGCGCGCAGCCGGAGAGTCCCAGCACGACGGCGAGCGCCGCGCCGCCGGCCGTCAGGACGTTGCGGCGGCTCACGGGCGACGCGGCCGTGTGGTTTCGGTTCATGCTCAAGCTCCAGGGGTGCTGGAGGCACCGGGAAGAAGGGCTGCCGCGGGTTCGCTGTACTCGACCCGCAGGAGGTTCCCGGCGTCGCCGAACACCAACGAGGTGACCGAAGTCAGGGTGCATTCACGTTTGCGCGGATCATGCCAGAGCGGTTTACCCTCGGCGCTGAGCCGGGTGGCCCAGATGGGCAGCTGGTGGCTGACGAGGATGGCCTCTGCGCCCGTTCCACCGAGTTCGATGGCGCGGAGCCGGGCGTCCTGTACTGCGGCCATAACCCGGGCCGACTGGTCCTTATAGGACTCGCCCCAGGAGGGCCGGAACGGGTTGCGCAGCATCGGCCAGTGCTTCGGCTTGAGGATCTCCGCCTTGTCGACGTGGAGGCCCTCGAAATAATTGGCCGCCTCGATAATCCGCGCCTCGGTGGTGATGTCGAGGTTTAGCGCCTCGGCGATGGGCTGCGCCGTTTCCTGGGCGCGGGTCAGCGGCGAGGCGGCGAGGTGGACGATCTTTGCCCCCTGGGCAGACCTGGCACGGAAGTGGTCAGCGAGCGTCCGGGCCATCTCCCGGCCAAGATCGGAGAGGTGGAATTCGGGCAGCCTGCCGTACAGGACGCCCTCGGGGTTGTAGACCTCGCCGTGGCGGAGCAAATGGACAGTGGCTTGGGGCATGTGTACCAGTTTCTCAAAGGGCAGGGCTAATGACGAAATCTTCTACAAGAAGTAGAACTCAAGAGTTTTCAGAAATGTTCCCCGGGGTTGGAATAAAAGATGCAAATGCATGTTTATACTGGGTGCAGCGCTTAGTTGAGACTTCAACCAATGAAGTTTCAGCTGACGATCAGACCTACCGTACGACCCACCCGACTCAAGGAGAAACACCATGGCACTTCCCACTAACGTCACCACCGGCACCTGGACCCTTGACAACTCGCACAGCGAGATTGCCTTCACCGTCCGCCACGCCGGCATCAGCAAGGTCCGCGGCCAGTTCAAGGATGCGGAGGCCACCCTTGGCCTCGCCGAGAACGTGGCCGAGTCCACGGTCCACGCCACGATCAAGACCGCCAGCTTCGACTCCGGCGACGCAAACCGCGACGGCCACGTGCGCGGCGAAGACTTCTTCGACGTCGAGAAGTTCCCGGAAATCTCCTTCGTTTCCACCGGCATCGTGCCCAAGGGCGACAGCTATGAACTCCAGGGCGAGCTCACCATCAAGGGTGTCACCCGCACCGTGGCCCTGGCGACCGAGTTCAACGGCGTTGCCGTCGACCCCTTCGGCATGACCCGCGCCGGCCTGTCCGCAGAAACCACAATCAGCCGCAAGGACTTCGGCCTGACCTGGAACGCGGTCCTCGAAGCCGGCGGTGTCCTCGTCAGTGACAAGGTGGCCGTCAACCTCGAACTGGCCTTCATCGCCCCCGCAGCCTAGCCGGCAGCTAACCACCGGCCGGCCGGCTCCGGCGCCGGCCGCTTACACCCCGCTTCGTCCCCGTGACGGAGCGGGGTGCTGCGTTAAGTCGGCGGCCGGGGTTTTGTCGAATCGGCCGCGTTTGGGCGGCACCCACCCCATGGCCTCCGGGTCGGGACTGCTGGCCGGAGCTTCCCGGGTTCGCCATGCCGGAGAGCCCCGGTGATGGCCCGGCGACGGCCCGTTGACGGCCCGGCCACGGCCAGGTGACGGCCCGGCCACGGCCAGGTGACGGCCCGGCCACGCGCAGAGAATACGCCTCGAGAATGATCCGCGCGGGCACCGGCCCGCGGTACGGTGGGAGGAATCCAGGCTGGGGGCAGGGCAGGAATCTGTTTCCGGTATCCGAACCAGAGTGCCATGCAAAGGAACGCCCATGAGTATCCCGCCCGTCCCGCCGTCGAACCCGGACTCCCCCGCCCCCGGCGAACAGCCGGCGCCCCACTACGGCCAGAACGATCCCCAGCACGGCCAGCAGCCGCCCTCCGCCCCGCAGTACGGCCAGGTGTCGCCTGCCGCTCCGGAGTATGGCCAGGCGCCCTCGGCACCGCCCTACGGCCAGCAGGCTGCCCCGCAGTACGGCCAAAACTCCCCGCAGGCCCCGCAGTACGGCCAGAACCCGCCGCCGTATGGACAGCCGCAGTACAACCAGCCGCAGGACAACCAGTCCCCCTATGCCCAGTACCCCTCCGGGCAGCTGCAGGCCAAACCCGCCATGCCGCAGCTGGTCAACACCGCTTTCTGGCTCATCGTCGCATCGGGCGCGGTGTGGATCATCTCCCTGCTGCTGGCGGTCGGCACCCTGGACACTGCCGGAACGCGGGCCATGTTTGAACAGCAGATGTCTGCCAGCGGGGCTGATATCCGGTTCGAAGACCTCAGGGGCGCCCTGGTGGGCAGCATCGTGGTCTTCGCAGTGATCAGCGCCGGGCTCTATGCCCTCGTGGCCTTGAACGTGCGCAAAGGCAAAAACTGGGCCAGGATCCTGGGCACCGTCTTCGCTGCCCTCTCCCTGTTCAGCCTCTTCCCGCTCAGCATCGGCACCCTGGCAGTCCTGCTGGGCATCGCCGGCATCGTGATGTTGTACCTGCCGGCAACGGCCCCGTACTTCAGCAAGCAGCAGCCGTTCGCCAACCCCTACGGGCAGCCGGGCAAACCGAACTAGCGCGCACCAGCTACTAGCCGGGCAACGGCGCAAGGGGCGCGGGAGCCGGACGGGCTGACTTTAACTAGCCAGCAACCTCCGGGTCCTGCGCCCTTTGTGCGTGGTAGGCGAGGATCTGCAGTTCGGTGGCCATATCCACTTTTCTCAGGTTGACCCCCGGCGGAACCTGCAGCATCACCGGGGCAAAACTGAGAATGCTTCGCACCCCGGCGGCAATCACCCGCTCGCAGACGTCCTGTGCAACGGCGGCCGGCAGGGCCAGCACTACCATGTTCGCGCCCGTGCGTTGCAGTACCGGCTCCAGGTCGGCGGCGTCGCTGACCCGCAGCCAGCCCACTTCGCTGCCCACCACCATCTGGTCCGCATCGAAGATCGCCACAATATCGAAGCCCCGGGATTCGAAGCCACCGTACCGGGCCAGCGCCTTACCCAGGTTTCCGGCGCCGACGATTGCCACTTTCCAGTCGTGCGTCAGGCCCAGGGCCGCTGCTATATGCCTGTTGAGGAACTGCACTTCGTAGCCCACGCCGCGGGTCCCGTAGGACCCGACGTAGGAAAGGTCTTTGCGGAGGGTGGAGGAGCTGACGCCCGAGGCCTCGGCCAGCGACTCGGACGAGACGCGGTCAACCCCCTCCGCAAGCAAGGTGGTCAGGGCGCGCAGATAGATGGTCAGCCGGGACACGGCCGCGGGCGGAATCTGCTTGGCGGCAGTCCCTGATCCCCCCGGCACGGCCTCAGGGGATGAATCCAGCGAAGTCACTATCTGCTCCATTGAGTCGCGTTGTGACTTCCACTCTAGGGCCCCCGCAGTTCGGCGAACAAAGCGCCCGGCTCCGGCGACGGTTCAGGGCTGCTGGCCCAGCGCCCGCCGCAGCGTCCGGTCCAGCCGGACTTCGTCGATCTTCCAGAAGTCCCGCTGGACACCATCCACCAGCACCACGGGAATCTCCTCGGCAAAGCGCTCCCGCAGTTCGGCGTCGTCGTCCACCAGCTGTTCGCGCCATCCGATTCCCAGGCTCTTTGTGACGCGGTCGACGGCGGCGCGCGCCGCCGAGCACAGGTGGCAGTCAGCTTTGGTGATGAGGACGACGTCGGGGCTTGGCATGGCTCCACGGTAGCCCGGCGGCCCGTCCGGCGTCGACGCCGCCGCGGAGCCAAGCCACTCCGCGGTGAGCCGCCGGGACAAAACCGGACCCGTCGGTGACTAGACTCGTGGCATGTCCGAAGAGAAGTACGCCGCCGCGGCCGCAGAACCTGCTGCCGCGGCGCAGCACGGCGAAGCCGCGTTCTTCGACGTCGACAACACCCTGATGCGCGGGGCCAGCCTGTTCCATGTGGCCCGCAAAATGCACCAGCGCGGGGCATTCACCCTCCGCGAGGCGGCCGGGATCGGCTGGAAGCAACTGATGTTTGTGCTCCGCGGCGAGAAAATGGATGACGTCCACGCCGTCCGGGATACCGCCCTGGCGCTCGCCGCCGGTATCACCGTTGCGGACATCGAGGCACTCGGCGAAGAAGTCTATGACGAAATGATTGAATCCCGGATCTGGCCCGGCGCCAAGGCGCTGGCGGAGCAGCACCTCCGGGTAGGCCGCCGGGTCTGGCTTGTCACGGCGACGCCGATCGAGGTGGCCACGGTGATCTCCACCAGGCTGGGCCTCACCGGAGCCCTCGGCACCGTGGGCGAAATCGTGGACGGGTCCTACACCGGGCGGCTGGTCGGCGAAATCCTGCATGGTCCCGCCAAAGCGGTGGCCGTCAGGGCGGTAGCCGATGCCGAGGGCCTGGACCTGGCCCGGTGCTGGGCCTACAGCGATTCGCACAACGACATCCCGCTGCTGAGCATGGTGGGCCACCCCGTGGCCATCAACCCGGATTCCCGGCTCCGCCGTCACGCCCGCGAACACAACTGGCCGGTCTACGACTTCCGTTCCGGCCGCCGCGCCGCCACCCTGGGGCTCAAGGCCGCCACGGTTGGCGGCGCCGTCTACGGCCTCTGGCGGGGGTTCTCCCGCTTCCGCGGCCCCTCTATCTGACCGCGGACATCCCTGCCACGCCGCTTTCCGACGCGCTTCTACCCGGGCGGTGCACTTCGGGCCGAGCACTACGCGAATCCGTACGTCGCGCGCGTTTCCTTGCGGCGCCTGCGCCAGCGCGCGTCCGGCGTCGCCAGCTGGCGCGACAAGCCAAAGAAAATGCCCGCTGCCGGGAAGGCAACGGGCATTGACATAGTGCGAAGTATTTCTACTTCTTATTGCGACGCTGGTGGCGCGTCTTGCGAAGCAGCTTGCGGTGCTTCTTCTTGGCCATACGCTTGCGACGCTTCTTAATAACTGAACCCACGAAAGTTCCTTACCGGCTAGATGCAGTACCTGCCTGTTGGAAAGGATCCGCGGGCTAAGCAGCAGACTGTACAACTGACAGGTTCTTACAATGACGTAAAACGTTCCTTAACAGGGTACCGCCTATCGGGGGCAGACTACGACCGCAGACCGGCCCGGGCGGCCGGACGCTGTGATTTCCGGTGAAAAGAACGCAGGGAATCAGGCCGTTTCCGTGTGTCCCTCGACGACAGCGCCCTTGAGGTACTGCTCCACGGCGGTTTCCGGCACCCGGTAGGAGCGCCCGAACCGGACTGCCGGCATCTCGCCGGAATGAACAAGCCGGTACACGGTCATTTTGGACACCCGCATCACGTCCGCGACTTCAGCCACGGTCAAGAAGCGGGCGTTGGAGAAGTTAGCCTCCGAAGACATTTCCCTGTTTCCTTTACTCAAGCGAACGGCAGCCGCATCTGAACGACATGGCGGTGTGCCGATGCTGAGCCATCAAACAACCATGTGTTAGATACTCTAGGGGCTGATGGTGCCAATGTGAAAGAGTTACCGTCAAGCTGCCGGCGCTCGGACTGATTTCCCCTGGCTGTCCGGGCGCGCCAATGGTTAGGCGCGGGTCCGGCGCACACGAGCGGAATCCGCCAGCGACGCCAAGACCGATTCCGTAACATCCCAGTCCATGCAGGCGTCCGTCACGCTCTGGCCGTAGACCAGCTTGTCCGTTCCGGCGGCATGCTCGGCAACGTCAAGGCTTTGCGCCCCGCCGACCAGGAAGCTCTCCAGCATCACGCCGGCAATGGCTCCCCCCATGCTGCCGCCGCCCGCCAGCCGGGCGCCGATTTCCAGGGCAACTTCAGCCTGCCGGCGGTGATCCTTGCCGCTGTTGGCATGGCTCGCATCAACGATCAGCCGGGGGTTCAGCCGCGTGGCGGCCAATTTGGCGGTGGCGACCTCGATGTCCACGACGGAGTAGTTCGGTCCTCCGCGTCCGCCGCGGAGGATGATGTGGGTGTCCGGATTGCCGGCGGTGGCGACCAGTGCGGCCCGGCCTGCACCGTCGATCCCGAGGAACGCCTGGGCGGCTGCCGCGGCGCTGCACGCGTCGAGCGCCACCTGCAGGTCGCCGTCGGTCCCGTTCTTGAAGCCGATCGGCATCGACAGCCCGGACGCCAGCTGGCGGTGGATCTGGCTCTCCGTGGTGCGGGCACCGATCGCGCCCCAGGCGACGAGGTCCGCCATGTACTGCGGGCTGATGGGTTCCAGGAACTCCGTGGCGGCGGGGAGACCGAGCCCGGTGACCTGGCGCAGGAAAGACCGGGCTGCGCGCAGGCCTGCGGCGATGTCGTGGCTGCCGTCCAGCCGGGGGTCATTGATTAAGCCCTTCCACCCCACAGTGGTGCGGGGCTTCTCGAAGTAGGTGCGCATTACGATCAGCAGGTCTTCGCGGTGCCTCTCGGCCTGGCTGACCAGCCGGCGGGCGTATTCCAGGCCAGCCTCGGGGTCGTGGATGGAGCAGGGGCCAACAATAACCAGCAGGCGGTCGTCGACGCCGTCCATCACGGCGCGGACCTCGTCCCGGCCGCGGGCCACGACGTCGGCCAGTCGGGCATCCAGCGGCAAATCAGCAGCGATCTCCTGCGGGGTGGGGAGCGGGGTGAACTCGCTCACGCGCAGGTTCGAGGTGGATTGGTGGGACTCTGGGGCTGCTTCGATACTCATGGGGCGGGTCCTGTTCCGAGGTGCGGAGCGGGCCCTGATCAGAACCCGCCGGGAAATGGCGAAGGGCAGAGAATAGTCTCTGCCCTGTTGGCTCTGAAGGAAGGTGGGTTGCGTGTTAGCTAGACGCGGGCCCCTCCAGAGCCAACGAAAAATACGCATACCAACGATTAGTCATGACCCGACAATAGCCCGGCGCTTGCCGTGACGGAAAAACCGGCGCGTAACATTGCCGCCTTCGCAGCAGACCACACGCCGGACCACACGCCGGACCACACGCCGGACCACACCCCGAATCACACCCCGGATCCCACACTGGGTCCCACACTGGGCCGCACCCCGGCTTCCGCGTAGTAACCCTCGATATGGTCCGCCACCAGCCGGGCCGCCCGGCCGCCGTCGCGGCCGGTGATGGCGGAAAGTATGCTTCGGTGTTCCACGCGAAGCCGTGCAGCCGTGGCGTTCCAGTCCGGAAGGTTGCCGGTTAACCCGCCGGCGTAGTCCTGGATGGCTTCGCGGAGGGAGCCCATCATCGCGCTGACCACGGCGTTGCCCGCGGCATCCGCCAGCGCCAGGTGGAATTGCACATCCAGCGCCAGGAACGTCTCCGTCCCGGCACAGTCCTCCATTTTTTCCAGCAGGCTTGCCGCCTCCGCGAGTGCCGGCGAATCCGGACGGGCGCGGGCTGCGGCCCAGGACTCCAGCAGCACACGCGTCTCCACGATGTCCTTAACCGGCAGGTGGGAGGTGGCCACGTGCAGCCGGAGGGCGGCGCCCAGGGCTGCTGTGGGGTCTGCGATGACAATAGTGCCCGCCTCCGGGCCCGACCCGACCCCGGCCCTGAGCACTCCCATGGCTTCCAGAACCCGGATGGCCTCACGGACGGAGGTACGGGAGACCTTGAGTTGCTCGGCCAGGGCGCGTTCGGGCGGCAGGCGTCCGCCCAGGGCGAGCCGGCCGCTGGAGAGCTGGCCCTCAATCCAGGTCAGGACAAGCTGGTGGGTGCGCATATCACCACCCTACTTGATGTGGTTGGACCATAGACTTAGAATGTGGTCGGACCACATTCCCCGCCGGCATATTCTTTGTGGGGACCCGACACCCAGGACGACGAGACCTGCCCGGAGGCAGCAATGACGCAGACCATCGAGCCCGGCAACCCCGAGGCTCCCACCCAGCCAACAGACACCGGCGCTGACCGCCGTCCCGCCGTGGCCACCCCGGGCAGCGTTCCCGCAGCCCTCAAGCGCCGCGTCCCGAAGTACTCGGACCTCGCCCCGCTGATGCAGTTCAAGAAGCCCGGGTTCGGCCGTGCCGCCAGGCTGCGCCGGGCCAGCACCATCTGGGATCTCCGGGACATGGCCAAGCGCCGCACCCCGCAGGCCCCGTTCGACTACACGGACGGCGCGGCCGAAGCCGAGATCACCCTGCGCCGTGCCCGCCAGGCGTTCCTGGATATTGAGTTCAGGCCAGGCATCCTGCGCGACGTCTCCCAGGTGGACCTTGGCACGCAGATCCTCGGTAAGCCATCCCGGCTGCCGGTGGGTATCGCGCCTACCGGCTTCACCCGGATGATGCAGTCCGAGGGCGAGTACGCCGGCTCCCAGGCCGCCGCTGCGGCCGGAATCCCCTACACACTCTCCACTATGGGCACTGCCTCGATCGAGGACGTGGCCGCTGCCGCACCGGGAGGCCGGAACTGGTTCCAGCTCTACCTGTGGACGGACCGGGACCGCTCGCTGGAGCTGATCGAACGCGCGGCCAGGGCCGGAAACGACACCCTGATGGTTACCGTGGACACCGCCGTCGCGGGCGCCCGCCTCCGGGACGTCCGCAACGGCATGACGATCCCGCCGGCCCTGACGCTGAAGACGGTTGCAGATGCCTCCTACCGGCCGGCGTGGTGGTTCAATTTCCTGACCCATGAGCCGCTGACATTTGCCTCGCTCTCGCGCTATACCGGCACCGTCGCGGACCTGATCAATTCGATGTTTGATCCCACACTGACGTTCGAGGACCTGGACTGGCTGCGCGCAACCTGGAAGGGCAAGCTTGTGGTCAAGGGCATCCAAACGGTCGAGGATGCCCGCAAGGTGGTTGACCACGGCGCCGACGGCGTCGTGATCTCCAACCACGGCGGCCGGCAGCTGGACCGGGCTCCGGTCCCGTTCCATCTTCTTCCGGAGGTCGCAACTGCCTTCCAGGCGGACCACAGCGACGCAGCAATCATTCTGGATACCGGCATCATGAGCGGGGCGGACATCATCGCTGCCCTGGCCCTGGGCGCCGATTTCACCCTGATCGGCCGCGCCTACCTCTACGGACTGATGGCGGGCGGCCGGGCCGGTGTGGACCGGGCCATCGCGATCCTGGAGACGGATATGCTCCGGACCATGGCCTTGCTGGGCGTCAGCCGGATCTCGGAGCTGACCCCGGACCACGTGCGGCTGCTCGCCAAGTAGCCCGCCCGCCCAGCTATTTCCTGCGGCCGAACTTCGGCAGGTTCGCCAGCAGGTCAGCGGCTCGGGTGGCGGCGCGGCCAACAGAGCGGCCGATCTGCTGCGGCCGCTTGTCGTCCCCGGCGGTGCCGACGGGGAGGACGACGGCGGGGCTCAGTGCACTGCCCACCGGGAGTTCCGACAGCGCAGGGGCAGCCGGCACCGAGGCAGGCACTGCAGCGGCAAGGGCGGACGTTTCAGCGTCGGCGGGACGGCCGACGTCGAACGTCTCCAGCCAGCTGGCGACACCGGCCAGCGGTTTGGGGTTCAACGCGTAGTAACGCTTCTGGCCCTGGGCACGCATGCTCACCAGGTCCGCCTCGCGGAGCACTTTCAGATGTTTGGAAATGGTGGGCTGGCTGGCCTCGAGTTCCTGGACCAGTTCCCCCACTGCCTTGTCCCCCTCGCGGAGGGAAACCAGAATGTCACGCCGGGTTGCCTCAGCAATGACGGCAAATACGTCGTCTGTCACCATTCCTCCACACTAGCGACATATACGCCGGATGGCATCCACTAAATCGCGGGCCCGCTGGCGCCGGCAGGCCGCGCACCGGTCCCGCTTCGGGAACTGCCCTAGTCGAACCAGGGATCCAGGCCATAGAGCGGGAAGACTTCCTTGCGGGTGGCCATCACGGTCCGGTCCACGTCGTCGTTCGGGTCGAAGCCGACTTCCCAGGAGCGCCACCAGAGGTCGACGCCGTCGCCCATGATTTCCGGTGCGGCGACACCATATTTGGCGCCGTACTTGTCCAAGACGTAGCGGCGCCAGTCCTCCGGTACCGGGGTATGTAGTGAGACAGGCCGCCCGGCCGCGATGGCGATCAGGTGGCTCCAGGACCGAGGCACCACAGTAATAACGTTGTAGCCGCCTCCGCCGGTGGAAATCCAGCGGTTCTCGCAATAGCGGGCCGCGAGATTGCCGATCGCGGTGGCGGCCTCCCGCTGGCCGTCGACGCTGATGTTGAGATGCGTCAGCGGGTCCAACCGGTGCGAGTCGCAGCCGTGCTGGCTGACGATGGCCTCCGGTTGGAAGGCGCCCACCAGCTGCGGCACAACGGCGTGGAAGGCCCGCAGCCAGCCGCCGTCACCTGTTCCGGCCGGCAGGGCGACGTTCACGGCGCTGCCCTGCGCGTTGGGTCCGCCGATTTCATTGGCGAAACCCGTGCCCGGGAACAGGGTCAGCCCGGTCTCGTGCAGGGAAATAGTCAGGACACGCGGATCGTTCCAGAAAATGCTCTGCGTACCGTCGCCGTGGTGGGCGTCGATGTCGATGTACACCACACGCTGCATCCCGCCGTCGAGCAGCCGCTGGATGGCGAGGGCCGCATCGTTGTAGATGCAGAACCCGCTCGCACGGTTGCGGGCAGCATGGTGCATGCCCCCGCCGAAGTTCACCGCCCGCACGGCGCTGCCGTCGAGGATCGCGGCGGCGGCCAGGAGTGAGGCGCCGGCCAGCCGGGCGCTGGCCTCGTGCATGCCGGCAAAGGCCGGGTCATCCTCGGTCCCGAGCCCGCGTTCGATGTCCGGGGTCCCGGGATCCGCACTCACGCGCCGCACGGCGGCGACGAATTCCGGGCTGTGGACGGTGCACAGTTCGGCATCGCTGGCGACTTCCGGAGCCGCTACGGTGACGTGGTCCAAGTCCAAAAGTCCGAGGCTTTGGGCGAGCCTGGCGGTAAGTTCCATCCGCTCCGGGGCCATCGGGTGGCTGTGGCCGAAGTTGTAGGCGGTCATGGCAGGATCCCACACCACCGTCGTCGGCAGTGCGGACTGCGCGAGCCCCGGCAGATATGTCATCAGTCACAGGCTACCCGAGCGTGGAGGCCTGCCCACCGTCATTGCGCGGGGTTTAGTGGTTTACTACTCAAGGAAGCAGTTTCAAGCGAGGATAAGCCACCCATGACGCAAAGCCAGTCGAGGTCCACGAGCCCGGCCAACTGGCACCCCGGCACTCCGGAGCGGGAAGGCCTGTGGATCTTCACCCGCGTTCGCGACTTCATCGACAACATCGCCAACACCTCCCCGGCACGGCTGGCCCTGTCGGCGTTCGGCATGGTCATCCTGGTATTTACTACGCTGCTCTCCCTCCCGGTGTCCTCAGCGACCGGGGACCCCACCGCCCTGCACCAGGCGATGTTCACCGCCGTGTCGGCCGTCTGCGTCACCGGCCTGACAGTGGTGTCCACCGCCGTGCACTGGTCCTTCTTCGGCCAGCTTGTGATCCTGGTCGGTATTTTCGTCGGCGGCCTCGGCACCCTGACGCTCGCCTCGCTCTTGGCCCTGATGGTCAGCAAGAAACTCGGCGTCCGCGGCAAGCTCATCGCTCAGGAGGCCATGAACAACGCCGGCCGGCTCGGGGAGGTCGGCACCCTGCTACGGATCGTCATTGTCACTTCAGTGTCCATCGAAGGCGTCCTGGCGCTGGCTCTCATCCCCCGATTCCTGGCCCTCGGCGAAAGCTTCGGCCAGTCTGTCTGGCACGGTGTGTTCTACGCTATTTCCTCGTTCAACAACGCCGGGTTTACGCCCCATTCGGACGGCATCGTGCCGTACGAAACGGATTTGTGGATCCTCGTTCCGTTGATGATTGGTGTCTTCCTCGGCAGCCTGGGCTTCCCTGTGGTGATGGTGCTCCAGCAGAACGGCCTGAACTGGAAGAAATGGAACCTGCACACCAAACTAACCATCCAGGTATCCGTGATCCTGCTGGTCGGCGGCACCCTCCTGTGGGGCCTGATGGAATGGCAGAACCTGAGAACCATCGGAGGAATGAACGTCGGGGACAAGGTCATTCATTCGCTGTTCGCATCCGTGATGACCCGTTCCGGTGGCTTCAACCTGGTGGACCAGAACCAGATGGATTCCACCACCATGCTGCTGACCGATGCGCTGATGTTCGCCGGCGGCGGCTCGGCATCCACGGCCGGCGGCATCAAGGTGACCACCATCGCCGTAATGTTCCTGGCAATCGTCGCCGAGGCCCGCGGCGATTCGGATGTGAAGGTGTACGGCCGCACCATCCCTCAGGGAACCATGCGCGTGGCCATCTCGGTCATCGTCGCGGGGGCCACACTCGTTGCGGTGTCCGCCATGCTGCTGCTTCAGATCAGCGGCGCGTCCCTGGACCGGGTGCTTTTTGAGACGATTTCCGCTTTCGCCACGGTGGGCCTCAGCACGAATCTCAGTGCCGAACTTCCCCCGTCCGGCGTCTACGTCCTCACCGTCCTGATGTTTGCGGGTCGCGTCGGGACGGTTACCCTTGCGGCTGCACTGGCGCTGCGCCAGCGCAGCCAGCTGTTCCACTACCCGGAAGAGAGACCGATCATTGGCTAGTTCCTCAAGCGCCGCCAACCGTCCCGCCCACAATGCACCTGTGCTGGTGATCGGGCTGGGCCGTTTCGGCGCCTCCACCGCAGAACAACTGGTCAAGCAGGGCCGTGAGGTGCTGGCGATCGAACGCGACCGGAACCTCGTACAGAAATGGTCCGGCGTCCTGACCCACGTCGTCGAAGCCGACGCCACCAACATTGACGCCCTCCGCCAGCTTGGCGCGCAGGAATTCAGCTCCGCCGTGGTGGGAGTGGGCACCTCGATCGAATCGTCGGTGCTGATCACGGTGAACCTGGTGGACCTGGGCATCGAGCACCTGTGGGTCAAGGCCATCACGCCCTCGCACGGCAAGATCCTGACCCGGATCGGCGCCAACCACGTGATCTACCCGGAGGCCGATGCGGGTGTCCGGGCGGCGCACCTGGTCTCCGGGCGGATGCTGGACTTCATCGAGTTCGACGACGACTTCGCGATCGTGAAGATGTACCCGCCGCGTGAGACCGTGGGCTTTACCCTGGACGAATCGAAGGTTCGGTCAAAGTACGGGGTCACGATTGTAGGGGTGAAGTCCCCGGGCGAGGACTTCACCTACGCCCGTCCGGAGACGAAGGTTTCTTCACGGGACATGCTCATCGTTTCCGGCCACGTGGACCTGCTGGAGCGGTTCGCGGCCCGGCCGTAGGGCAGCTCAAGCCGCGTCCGGCGCCGGGCCCACCTCAGCCACGGATTACGGATGCCACGCAAGGTATCGCGAAGGATCAGTTCCCGCCGGTCTTCGCAGCCTTGGCGGCGGCTTTGGCGGCCTGTTTGCTGGAGCGCACCTTGCTCAGCGACTCCGGATCAACAATGTCGGCGACGGACAGGAAGGCGTCTTTTTGGCCGTAATGGCCGGCAGCCTCGCGCCAGCCCTTGGCCTGGAGGCCGCACTGCTTTCCCAGCAGCGCCAGGAAGATCTTGGCTTTTTGCTCGCCGAACCCTGGCAATGCCCTGAGCCGGCGCAGCACTTCCGGCCCGTCGGGGTCTCCCTGGGTCCAGATGGCGGTGGCGTCCCCGTTCCAGTCACTGTGCACCGTTTCGGCCAGGGCCTGGACGCGGCCGGCCATTGATCCGGGAAAACGGTGGACGGCCGGGCGCTCCTTGAACACCTCAACGAACTCCTGCGGAGCGTACCGGGCGATCGCCGCGGGGTCCATCGACCCGATGCGCGTCCGGATCTTTTCGGGACCGGCAAAGGCCGACTCCATTGTCACCTGTTGGTCCAGCAGCATGCCGGTGAGCAGCGCGAACGCGTCGTCGCTGAGGAGTTTGTCCGCTGCGGGATCCCCTGTGATGTGCAGTTCCATGGGTCCTATCCTGCCATCAGGTCCGGTTTCCGTCATTGGCTTGCGCCGGCGTCGCAGCTAGGCCAGCTGTTTGGTGATTTCCCCGGCCCGTTCGGCGGCTGCCCGCGCGCCGTCGGCAATGATCCCGGGCAGGCCGCGCGCGTCAAAAGTGGCGATGGCCCGCTCGGTAGTGCCGTTGGGGCTGGTGACGGCCTTGCGCAGCGCCGACGGATCTGCGTCCGGCTCGGCCAGCATAAAGCCTGCCCCGGCGACGGTTTCCCGGGCAATAAGCAGCGAGAGCTCACGGTCAAGTCCCAGTTCGACGCCGGCGTCGGCCATGGCTTCGGCCAGATAGAACGCGTACGCCGGGCCGGAGCCGCTGATCGCGGACAGCGCGTCCACCTGGTGTTCGGGGATCTCGACGACGGTGCCGGCGGCGGCCAGGACGTCCTTGGCCAGTTGCAGCTGGGCCGGGGAGCAGTGGGTGCCCGGCGACACGGACACCACCCCGCGGCCCAGCTTCGCAGGGGTGTTGGGCATGGTCCGGATCACTGGTTGGCCAGCCGGCAGCGCGGCTTCCAGCTGCTCCAGTGACACGGCCGCCGCGACGCTGATGACAACCGTGTCCGGTGCCAGCGCCTCGCCGATCTCGCGGGCAAGGTCCGCGATCCCCACCGGCTTGACGCCCAGGATCACGACGTCGGCCCCGGTGGCAGCCTGTTTGTTGTTGTCCGGCTCTTCCGCCCCGGCGATGGCTGTAATGCCGTGATGCCGTTCCGCGAGTTCGGCGGCGCGGTCAGCGCGGCGGACGGTGGCGACGATGTCCGCCGGGTCAGCACCGCCCGCGATCAGTCCGCCAAGGATGGCCTCGTTCATTGATCCACAGCCCAGGAATGCGATTCGGTTACTCATGCACCCATCATGGCAGTCGGGCCCGATTCACAGCCAGTTCTCACCCTTGCGCCAGCGTCTTCACAACATCCGTGACTAACGTCGTAGTTACCTCATTGAGGGTGCGAGTGATGCAGCAGGCATGCGGATGCCTGCCGGGCACCGGTCGTCTGCAGCGGGTTTCCCCCCATTTTCCCGCAGCGGACGGCCGGTGCCTTCGTTCGTTAAACGACGTCGTCATTCACCCCGGGGGATGCCCCCTCCCCCGGTACCGCGGCCCGGACGCGGCAGCCGCAATTACCCGGGCAATATCCGCCGCCGGCGTCCCGGCGTCCCAGCGGACTCAGGCGGTGGTTCGGGCTCGGGGTCGCAGGCCATTGCCGGTGGTGCCTAGTGCTGGATCGGTCGTACTTCGATGGGGAGGGTCGTGGCGCGGGCCAGTTTGCCTGCCCAAACCAGCGCGGCGTCGAGATCCTCTGCGTCGATGACGGTGAACCCACCGAGATGTTCCTTGGCTTCGGCGAAGGGACCGTCCGTGATGAGCACCTCGGTGCCCTGCTGCCGCACGACCGTGGCGGTATCGGTGGGATGAAGGCCAGCGGCGAACAACCAGACTCCGGCCGCCCTCATTTCGCGGTTCAGGGCCGCAAGGTCAGCCATGATGGGCCCAAGGACTTCCGGGGCCGGGGCCGGGCCTACGGGCTGGTAGAGGCTGAGCAGGTACTGTGCCATGGTGCTGTCCTCCCTGGCGAATCGGCCGGCTCCCTGCCGGCCTCTCAACTACTAGACGAACGGCCGGCGGCCGGATCGACAACCCGCGGCCAGGAAATCGTTCACCGGACGACCGCGGGCCGGGACTTGTTTACCTCCGCCGGCTCCGGCTCGGGCAACTGCGGCTCAGCAGGGTGGCCGGACTGGGTCACATGGGGCGCCGGCTGCAGCGGACCTTCGAATACCAGCTGATCCAACCGGCGGAGGATGAGGCCTTCGCGAAGAGCCCACGGGCAGATCTCCAGGCTGCGAAACTCAAACATTTCGAGGGCGGCCTCCGCCACCAGGGCCCCAGCCAGCAGCTGGGGAGCGCGCGCTTCGGAAACACCCGGAAGGTTTAGCCGGTCCTCAACCTCCATGGCCGAGATACGCTGCGCCCACAAGCCCAGATCCGTCGCGAAGAGCTCACGCTTAACGTATGGCCCGGCGCCACTGGGCGCGGCCCCGGCGATCCGGGCCAGCGAGCGGAACGTCTTGGAGGTGCCAGCGACATGGTTGGCCTTGCCCAACTTTGCGAAGTCGCGCACCACCGGCTTGAGTGTGGCCCGGATGTAGCGGCGAAGCTCCTTCACGCTCTTGGCCGAGGGCGGGTCCTGTTCCAGCCAGTCCCGGGTCAGTCGGCTCGCACCAAGCGGGACCGACGTCGCATATTCTGGGAGCTCGTCCTCGCCGTAGGCCATCTCGAAAGAACCGCCGCCGATGTCCAGGTTCAGCACGGGTCCGGCGCCCCAGCCGTACCAGCGGCGCACGGCGAAGAAAGTCATGGAGGCCTCTTCGCTGCCGGTCAGTTCCCGCAGCGTCACGGTGGTCTCATGCTTGACCCGGGCCAGCACTGCGGACCCGTTGGCAGCCTCGCGGATGGCGGAGGTACAGAACGCCAGCAAGTCTTCGGCCTTGTGCTTGGCCGCGAATTCCCACGCCTCGAGGACGAACTCGATCAGCTCACGCTGGCCGGCGTCGTTGATACTGCCGTCGGGCTCGAGAAACTGCACGAGGGACAGGGGGCGCTTATGCGAGGCGAACGGCACCGGACGCGCCCCCGGGTGGGCATCCACAAGCAGGAGGTGGACAGTGTTTGAGCCAATATCGAGGACGCCTAGACGCATAGGGCCATTATTCCCCGGGGAGCGCCGCCCGCCTAACGGGCCGGCAGCGGCCGGGCCCTGGTTACGGCTGGTGGTCCCGGCCGGAGGCCTCGTCCGGCTCGTCGGCGGGCTTGAAGTCGCGTCGGATGTTGGCTACGCCTTCCGGGTCGATCTCAAAGCCGAAGGCAGCACCGGGGTTTATGACCATCCCAAGATCCTCGCCAAGGTTTCCGAGGATCGCGGCGCCTTGGGTGCCAAGGACGTTGGGTGCGGCCGTCAGGTACTGCTCGGAGACGCGGCTGGGGTGCGAGAACACCGCCAGGACGGGGCTTCCAGCGGAGTTGGCAAGCACCAGCGGCTCAACCTTGGCGTCGGCCCCTTCGAGCGCCTCGGAGCTGACGATGTAGACCTCGTTGTTGAGGAAAGCCAGGATGACGTCAACGGGGTTGGCGTCCGGCTGTTCGCCCCGGGCAAGCTTCTCTTCGAGGTCGTTGAGCGGCTGGAGGTCCAAGTGATCGGGCTGTTCAGTCATACTCCTACTCGATCACGTCGCGCCCCGGTCCGCAAACGCGAGTGTGACTCGCGGGTTCCGTCCGCCGTCGACGTTTTGACACCGCGAGCACGGACGGAACCCGCGAGCACTTCACGAGTCCAGGGCCCGGAGCAGCCTGGTTTTGAACTCGCTTTCGCGGAACAGGTCCCGCCACTCGACCCGGACCACCTTCCACCCGAGCTCCATCAAGGCCTTTTCTCGGCGCCGCTCCTGGAAGACTGCCTCCGCCGTGGGCGCGTAATCAAAGTACTTCCGGCGGCCATCAAATTCCAGTGCCACCCGCCGGTCCGGCCATGCACAATCCGTCCGGAACAGCCCCAACCTGGTCCGGACTTCGAACTGCAGCACGGGTGCGGGCAACCGCAGCCGTCGAATCAGGTCCCGGGCGAGGGTCTCACCGGGCGACTCGGACCGGGCGTCCGCACAAGCGAGCACCTTCCGAAGCGAACCGAGGCCGGGGACCCGGCGGAGCTGGCCCGCCTGGCGCTCCAGCTCCCCGGGGTCGAGACCAAGCCGAAGGGCATGATCCATAAGAATCAGGCCCTGGCGGAAGTTGAGGATCAGGCAGCACTCGAGTGCGGTGCGCGCGAGGGATGTCACCCGGTAGCCTTGGATTTCCGTGACATCTTCTGCCGGCACCGGACGAGTGTGCGCAATGACGTCGCCCGCGTGGCCACCGGACGAAGGCAGGAACGGCACCGTGAGGTGGATCGTATCGTCCACCTGCCAGAGAAACAGGCAGTGGAGCCTGGCTGCCGTCGTATGGCTGAAAACAAAGCTGCCGGTGGAGGTTGTCAGCGTCCTGTGTGCGTAGGCGTCGATCCTGGTCCGGGAAATCCCGTCCCGGTCCAGGGAGGACCAGAAGCTGCCCAGGACATAGCACCCCCGACGGACCCGGAGAATGGCACCCTGCTCCAATAACTGCCGCACCCGGCTGGCAGAAATTCCATGGTCCCGCAGTTCCTCGGTGCGCCACAGCCTGCCCACCGGCAGTACCCCGGCCCGCAGGGCGGGCGCGCCCGCCGGTGCTGGTGGTCCGGTGGGCGCTGGCCGGCCTGGGCCTGCGTTAGGTGCCCGCTGGCCCATAGCCACGGCAAGCTGGTCGGTCGGGTATGGCTCGGAGGGTCCCATGCCGCCCAGCATTTCGCGGTTACCAGGGCCCGGGCACCCCTCCCGCCGGCCATGTGGACAACCGCTCGCGGCCCCCGTCCGCCGCCGACGTTTTGACACGTCGAGCCGGGACGGAACCCGCGAGGCAGGCTACTTCTTGGCTGCGGCTTTGCGGGCCGGAGCCTTGCGGGCCGCCGTCGTGCGCTTGACCGGCCCCCTGGCCCGCTTGTCCGCGAGCAGTTCGACAGCCTGTTCGCGGGTAAGCTCCTCCACCGAGGTGGAGCGGGGAACTGTGATATTGGTGACTCCGTCGGTGATGTAGGGGCCGAAGCGGCCTTCCTTCACCACGATGTTCTTCTCCGAGACCGGGTCCGGACCGAACTCTGCCAGCGGCGGCACGGCTGCCCGGGCGCCTCGCTGCTTCGGCTGGGAGTAGATCTCCAGGGCCTGCTCGAGGGTGATGGTGAAGATTTCCTCCTCCGAGCCGATGGACCGGGAGTCTGTGCCCTTTTTCAAATACGGGCCAAAGCGGCCGTTCTGCACCGTGATCGGATTGCCTTCGGCGTCCTGTCCGAGGACCCGGGGCAAGCTCATAAGCTCCAGGGCCTCAGTCAGGCTGATGGATTCGACGCTCATCGATGCGAACAGCGACCCGGTGCGGGGTTTGGCCTTTACGGGCTTCTTCGCGGGCTTCGGCTTTCCGTTTTTGTAATACTCGACCGGCTGGTTGGCGAGCTGCTCCTCGGTCATCTCCGGGATGATCTCGGTGACGTAGGCGCCGTAGCGGCCATTTTTCGCGACGACGGTGTGTCCGGTATGCGGGTCCGCGCCGAGCACCCGCTCTTCGGGGGCAGCGGTTTCCATCAGCTCGACCGCCTTGGCCGCGGTGAGCTCGTCCGGTGCCAGGTCCTCGGGGACGTTGGCGCGGGCCGCATCAACCACTTCGCCGGTCTTCGGATCGACCATTGGAACGGAGCTTTCCAAATACGGGCCGAATTTTCCGACCCGGAGCGTGATGGCGTCGGTGATCGGAATCGAGTTGATGTCCCTCGCGTCAATCTCGCCGAGGTTGTTGACGATGCTCAGCAGGCCGGGATCAGAATCCTCGCCGAAATAGAAGTGCTTGAGCCAGGCCGGACCTGCCGCCTGGCCGTTGGCAATCTTGTCCAAGTCCGCTTCCATGTCGGCGGTGAATTCGTAGTCCACGTAGTCGTGGAAGTGCTGCTCGAGCAGCCGGACCACGGAGAACGCGATCCAGCTCGGGACCAGCGCGGACCCCTGCTTCCGGACGTAGCCGCGGTCCTGGATGGTGGAGATCGTCGAGGCGTAGGTGGACGGGCGTCCAATGCCCTTCTTTTCCAGCTCGGCGGTCAGGGACGCTTCAGTAAAGCGGGGCGGCGGCGACGTCTCATGTCCGACGGCGATGATATCCGATGCCGTGAGCGCGTCGTCCTTGGCCACGTTGGGCAACCGTCGGGCTTCCTCGGAGTCCTCGTCGCCCCGGCTTTCATCCTTGCCTTCTTCGTACGCGGCAAGGAAACCGGGGAAGGTGATCACGGTGCCGGAGGCCGAGAACTCGGCGTCGCGTCGTTCGGCTGCACCACCGGAGGTCACCGCACCAAGGCGGATCGTGGCGGTGGAGCCCTTGGCATCGGCCATCTGCGAGGCGACGGTGCGCTTCCAGATCAGTTCGTAGAGGCGGAATTCGTCGCCGGAAAGCTGCTTGGCCACCTGGGCCGGCGTACGGAAGGAGTCACCGGCGGGCCGGATGGCCTCGTGGGCTTCCTGCGCGTTGGCCGCCTTGCCGCTGTAGACGCGCGGCGAAGCCGGGACGTATTCAGCACCGTACAGTTCGGAGGCCTGGCGCCTTGCGGCCGTGACGGCCTCATTGCTCAGCGCGGAGGAGTCCGTGCGCATATAGGTGATGTAGCCGTTTTCGTAGAGCCGCTGGGCCACCTGCATGGTGCTTTTCGAGGAGAAGCGCAGCTTGCGGCCCGCCTCCTGCTGCAATGTGGACGTGGTGAACGGCGCGGCCGGCCGGCGGGTGTACGGCTTGGTATCGACGGAGCGGACGCGGAAGTCGGCGCCCTGCAGTCCCGCGGCCAGGGATCTGGCCAGCTCCTCATTGAGGTGCACGGCGTTGCGGGAGGTGAGCTCGCCGCTGTCGTTGAAGTCGCGGCCGCTGGCGACCTTGGCGCCGTCGACGAGGGCCAGTTTGGCTTTGAACGAACCGGACCCTGCGCCGAACTGGCCGGTCAGGTCCCAGTACGAGGCGGCTGTAAAAGCCATCCGCTCACGCTCCCGCGCCACCACCATGCGGGTTACAACCGACTGCACCCGGCCGGCGGAGAGCCCGCGGGCCACTTTGCGCCAGAGCACCGGGGAGATCTCATAGCCGTAGAGACGGTCCAGCACACGCCGGGTCTCCTGCGCGTCCACGAGGTCCTGGTCGACATCGCGCAGGTTGTCCATCGCCCGGTGGATGGCTTCCTTGGTAATTTCGCCGAAGGTCATGCGGTAGACCGGAACCTTGGGCTTGAGGACCTCCAGCAGGTGCCACGCGATGGCCTCGCCCTCGCGGTCCCCGTCGGTTGCGAGGTAAAGAGCGTCGGCGTCCTTAAGCTGGGCCTTGAGTTCCGCGACTTTCTTCTTCTTGTCCGGGGAGACCACGTAGTACGGCTTGAAGTCGTTATCAATGTCGACGGCGAACTTCCCCACCGAGGTCTTCTTCAGTTCCGCGGGCAATTCCGAGGGCTGCGGGAGGTCCCGGATGTGACCAACGGAGGCCTCGACGATGAAGCCCTCGCCGAGGTACTTGGCGATGGTCTTGCTCTTGGCGGGAGACTCCACAATCACGAGTTTCTTGCCGGTTTTGGCCTTGCTTGGCACTGTGCTCCTACAGAAAAAGGTTGCTCGGGCAGATGCGCCCATACCCGCCTAGTTCACCATATTTTGCGGATTCCCGCGCATTCGGCCCGAAATGGCGGGCATGCGGGCACGACTTCCGGGCGTCATGAACCCCGGCCCGGCAACGCGCGGCGGGGCGCAGCAGCCCCGGCCCGGCAACGCCTTCAGCCAGGACTCTGCGTGGCCCGTTGCGGAGGCCGGCCCCGGTCATCCGGGATCATCGACCACATGGTCGCCATCCGTTCCGCCCCTTCGGGGACCTGGTCCGGGTCCTCAAGCTCATAGTCGCGCAGCAGCTGAAAAAGCCGGCTGTTAAGCTCCGCACGCTGGTCAGTCGTCAGGTAGAGCAGATTGCTGGCCAGCACCACCGAAGAGGCTCCGTCCACGGGGTCGCCGCGCCGGCGCTGCTCGTCCCGGGTGCCGGCATAGGCCTTAACCCGACGTCGGTAAGCGTCCAGTTCAAGGTCCAGCACGGCGAACTCGGGGCTCGCTACTCCGCCGCCTGAATTGATGGTGAAGTCGGTCCCCGCGGCTTGCCAGCGGCGCTCACGCGCATCGCCGGCGGTGGCGGCGGGCACCACAATCCCCCATTTCTGCAGGGCACGCAGGTGGTAGCTCATCGCGCTCGGCGTGAGCCCCGTCTGGGCGGCGAGTTCCGTGGCCGTCCGGCTGACCTGGGTTGCATACAGTTCGGAAATGACCTCCAGCCGGGCCGCATGGGCCAGCGCCCGGATCGCCTTCGGGTCGGTGATCTCGACGTTCTTCTCCGGGCGTTGCCGGCGCGTTGTGCCCGCAGGGACCGGTGAGTCAGCAATGGGGGTTTCTGCATTCACTCCACCAGTCTACCGAGCACGGCCAAACTATGAAAGAAATGCTTGACATGCTAATCCCCCGCGGGTATTTTTCTATTAATGAAACAGGCCCTTCAGACCCCGCCGGGTGCATCCCGTGCTGCGCAGCCGCTCTGGCGGAACCGCGATTTCGTCCTTGCCAGCGGCTCCCGCTTTGTCGCCACGGCCGGCGCGGGCGCCGTCATCATCAGCGTGATGCTGCACCTGCAGAACCTGGCCGCGACCGGCCAGACCGCCGTGGCAGGGCCCTGGCTGGTGGCAGCCTACCTGTTCTGCTCCGCGCTCCCGCTGGCGCTGCTCGCCCCGTGGGCCGGCCGGTTGGCGGACACGCGTGATTCCCGGACGTTGGCGACGGCGTCCGCCGTGGTCAGTGCCGCGGCTGTCGCCGGCATGGGGCTGAGCCTGCAGTACGTGGAAAATTACCTTCCGGCCCTCTTCGCGATGACCTTCCTCCTCGACGCCGCGCAGGCTGTGGCCGGCCCTACCTGGCAGGCCCTGCTGCCCCGGCTCGTCGGTGAAGACCGGACCCCCCGGGCTCTGGGCACCATGCAGGCAACCATTATGATCGCCAGCATGGCGGGACCGGCAACGGGAGGCCTGCTCAGCGGCTGGGGCGGATCCGGCCTCGTCTTTGCCGTGGCCAGCGGGTGCTACCTGGCGATGGCCGCCGGCGCCCTGCTCATCCGGACGCGCCGGGGCACGGCCGCCGAGCGGGCGGGCAAGACGAACCCCGCTTTGCTGGACGGCCTGCGCCGAATCCGGCGGGACGGCCTGGTCTGGTCCCTGATCCTGGGTGTGCTGTTCTTCATTGCGGTCGGTGAGGCGACCAATGTCCTTGAAGTGTTTCTCGCCCGTGACGAGTTCGGCGCCACCGAAACGCAGTACGGGCTGCTGGTCGCGTTCTTCGGACTCGGGATGGCCTCCGGGGCGGTGCTTGCCAGCCGCATCAAGACCGCCGCAACCCGCCTGCGCGCACTGCTGGTCTCGATGGCCCTGACCTCCGCCTTCCTGGGAATCATGGCGCTGGTGCCCAGCCTGGAACTGCTTTTTGCCGCCTACACCGCGATGGGGGCGGCCTGTGGTGCGCTGAACGCGTGTTTCGGGGCGATTGTGATCCTGCGGGTCGCCGAAAGCGGCCGGGGCCAGGCGATGGCGGTCATCGGCGGACTGACCCGGGCCGTCTCCATCGGGGCGCTGGCGCTGGGCGGGCTGCTCGGCGCGTTGTTCCCCATCCGGGCGAGCTTCCTCGTCGCCGGCGCCTGCGGGGTGCTGGCCGGGCTGGCAGTCGCCGCATATGTCTTGCCGCGCTTCGGCAGCGACGCCGCGCCAATCGCTCCGGCCGCGTCAGGCCGGAAGCAGGAAGCCGTCCCGGACCAGATTCGCCACTTCGGCGCGGAGCCCGGCGTCGAAGGCCCGGCTGTCCCACCCCTCGCCGCCGCCAAGCAGCGCCTCAAGGGCGCCGATGATCTGGCTGACGGACAGATCCCCGTCGCAGGCTGAGACAAAACCGGCGAGCTCGGTGCTGAGCAGGTTGGTGCGGCGCAAGCCGGCACCCTGGCGCAGCAGGATCACGCCGGGGTGTTCGGCGCCGGGGCGCTGGTGCCGCTCCTCGGTAACGTCCTCCGCCACCAACAGGTGCGTGGCGGCCAACTCGTGGGCCGCCAGCCAGTCTGCGCGTTCCACGGCCGCACCGAGGTACGGACCAACGGGCTGCTCAATCGGATAGGTGATCTCCTCGAAGCGCCTCAGTACCGGGGAACCTCCGGCGGGGCGCCGCAGCCAGATCATGCCGAAACCGATGGCATCAACGTCGCGGGCAGCGAAGTCGTTAAGGTAGGCGGCGTAGGAATCCTGGTAGAGCAGCCGGTCACGCGCCGAGGAGGCGTCCTGCAGCCAGGTTTCTGCGTACTGTTCCGGGCTGACCTGCTCACGCTGGATGAACCAGACGTCCGCATCCGGTCCGGCCCAGCCCTGCGGCCGTTCGGCCCACTCGGCCCCGGCCGGGATTTCCCAGTTTCCCAGCAACTGGGCCGTCCCGCCGGGCGTCAGGACCGACGGAAGGTCCCGGACCAGCCCGGCGACGATGTCATCGCCCGGCAGGCCGCCGTCGCGATAGGTGAACTGGTCTGCGGCGGCCTCCCCCGAGCTTCGCGGCGTGATCACAAACGGCGGGTTGGAGACCACCAGCTCAAACTCCTCGCCCGCCACCGGATCGAGCAGCGAGCCCTGGCGCAGGCTCACCCGGGCTTCCAGGTCGAGGGGGTCAAGGTGCAGCCCACCGGCGTTGAGCAGCAGGTTGAAGCGGGTGAAGGCAAGGGCCCGTGCGGAAATGTCGGTAGCAGTCACGTGGTCGGCGTGGTGCAGCAAGTGGAACGTCTGGATACCGCAGCCGGTCCCGAGGTCCAGGGCCCGGGCCACATGCCGCCGGGCGGTAACCTGCACGAGGGTAGTGGATGCCTGCCCGATTCCGAGCACATGGTCGCGGCGGAGCACACCGGGTTGCTGGTGGGCGGCGAGGTCGCTGGCCACCCAGAGCTCCGCCCCGCCGCGGCCATCGGAGTCCTCGCCCGGGGTTCCGTCCCAGCCGTACGGCCGGAGATCGACTTTCGCCCGTATCAGGCCACCCTCGGAAGGCTCCACGAGACCGAGCTCCAGCAGGCCTGCTGTGCGGATGCCGGGCAGCGCGGCATCGAGTGTGGCACCGGTCTGCGGTTCGGCCAGCAGCCAGAACCGGACGACGGCGGCGAGTGCCCCCGTCGTTCCCTCCCCCGAGCGGGCCTTTTCCGTGCTGATCAGCGCCGGAACGAGTTGGTCACGGCTTAGGGCGCCGTGCGCTGCGGCGCCGAGAAGTTCTGCCACGCCGTCAACGGTGTAGCCGATGCGGCGCAGGTCCGCGGCCAGCGAATCGAGCAGGCCGGGCAGATCGCTGCGCGGGGCGTCGGGGGTGGTGCCGGCCGTGAAGTGCGTTGAAGGAGTCACCGGACAAGTTTAGTCCCGGCCCGGCGGTGTCTATCCTAGAAGTGTTTGCCGGCGTGGATGCGGAGGGCGTCACGGACAAAGGATGCCCCCGCTTCGCCGCCGTAATTCGCGGCGAAGCGGGGATCGGCAACGTACATCTCGGCCAGACCGGTGACGTAGCCTTTGACGTCGCCGCCGCCGCCGCCGGCGGACGGTGCTGCGGGTGTTCCGGGTGCTGCGGGTGCTGCGGGTGTTCCGGGTGCTGCGGGTGCTGCGGGTGTTCCGGGTGCTGCGGGTGCTGCGGGTGTTCCGGGAATGCCGACAAGCCATTCGACCTGTCGGCGGGCCAGCTCCTGCGCCTCGCTGCCGTCGGCCGGGATACCCGACTCCGCTGCCGCAATCCAGTCGTTGCCCAACTGCCGGGAATGCTGCTTCCAGGCGTCTTTCTCGGCCTGGCTCATCCCCCGCCACCAGGCGTCACTCGTCGCGTACGTCTCCGCGCCCCAGCGCTGCTCCACCTCATCCTGGAACTTGGTGTGGTCAAAACCGTCAAACATCGTCGCTGCCATAATCTCTCCTCCTGCTTTCAGCTCTGCAATCGTGCGCCGGACCGAGCTGATCTGGCGGGCCAGCCTCTGCTGTTCCTGCCGCAGCCAGTCCAGGTGCCGGTCGAGCGCCTTTTCGGCATCGGGCTCGTGGCCGGGGACCTCGGCGATGGCCGGAAGCCCAAGCCCGAGGTCCCGCAGCAACAGGATCCGCCGCAGCCGGAGCAGGGAAGCCTGGTCGTAGAACCGGTAGCCGTTGTTACCCGTCCTGCTGGGTTTAAGCAGTCCGAGGTCGTCATAGTGACGCAGCGTCCGACTGGTGGTCCCGGCGATCCTGGCGATGTGCTGCACGGACCATTCCATCTGGCTGACCCTTGGGCTGCAGCCGCTTCCGGGCCGTTCCTTCGATGTTAGAGGTTGACGTTACGTCAACGTCAAGCCCTGTGTGCTGCGGCGGGCCAAGCGCTGGCGGCCACCGGGTCGATGCGGAATCCGGTGCCGGCGTCAACGGCGGTAAGTTTGAGGAATGTTCCTTCATATTCCTGGCCTCCGGCGTTCCCTGACCCGCGTGCGGCCCGCCCGATCCCTTCGGCGTGGTGCCCTCAGCGCCGCGGCAGGTGCCGCCGTCGTCCTGGCCGCGACAGCATGTTCCGCAGCGGGCTCCGTCGAATCAACCGACGTGACCGCCTGGAAGGCCACGGCCCTTCCCGCTGCTGGCGGAATTGTGCTCGACGACGCCGGGAAAATCCTCAAGCGGGATCCGATCGTCAAATCCGCCACCGGGATCGGCGCGGGAAACTACGTGCTGACCATAAGCTGCGACGGCGGCGGCAAGGCCTTCTTCGAAGTCTCCCTGGACGGCGCCAGGCTGACCGAGGCCGGGGCCGCCTGCAACGGCAGCCGCGAGACGTCACGGATCAAAGTCCCGGCCGCCGGAACGGTGCAGATCAGCACGTCCAGCGTCGACGCTCCGCTCCTTTACGCCTACCAGCTGACACCCGCGCCGTAGCGGCAGGACCCGGCGGGTCTGGTATGCGGAGCGCGGGATTTAGGCCGCGCAGCCGTCCGGACACCGGAGCGTTGCAGGGCTGGCAGCGCACTCCGCGCAATACAGCGTCAACGTGCGGCAGGCCGCGTTGGAGCAGTTCTCAAACTTGCTCGTCGGCGCCGCACAGCGGACGCATTCGCCGATGGTCTTGGCCTCGGCACTGAATTCAAGGTGCATACGCTTATCGAACACGTAAAGGGACCCCTCCCAGAGGCCTTCGTCCTTGAACGTTTCGCCGTATCGGACAATCCCGCCGTCGAGCTGGTAGACCTCTGTGAAACCACGGTTCACCATCAGGCTGGAGAGGACTTCGCAGCGGATGCCGCCGGTGCAGTACGTGACCACGGGCTTGTCCTTAAGCCCGTCATACTTGCCCGAATCGAGTTCTTTGATGAAGTCGTGGGTAGTGGCCACATCCGGGACGACGGCGTTCTTGAATTTGCCGATCTGGGCTTCGAAACCGTTGCGGCCATCAAAAAAGACGACCTCCTCGCCGGCCTCCCGCCTCGATTCCACAAGCTCGTGCAGTTCCGCGGGTTTGAGGTGCGTGCCGCCGCCGACCACACCGCTGGCATCTACCCTGAGCTCCCCGGGCGCGCCGAAGGAGACAATCTCGTCGCGGACTCTGACGCTGAGCCGGGGGAAATCCGCGGCGCCGCCCTCGGACCATTTCACGTCGACGCCATGGAACCCCGGGTATTCGCGCGTGGTTTTAACGTATTGTTTGACCGCGCCGATCTCACCGCCAACGGTTGCGTTGATGCCGTCCTTGGAAAGGATGATGCGGCCCGTGAGCCCAAGTTTCTCGCAGAGGGCACGCTGCCAGAGCCGGACAGCCTCCGGGTCCGGGAGCGGGGTGAAGCCGTAAAAAAGCACAATTCTGTTCAGAGCCACATTTTAAGGGTACCGGCTGGGTCAGGCCCGGTGATCCGTCAGCCGTGCCAGCCGCTCCGCCGCAAGCTGGCCGCCCGTACCCGCCGTCCGGACACCGGTGCGTACCCGCCCCTTTCGTCCGACCGGTAACCCTGCCGGTCACAATTGGGTCAGCTGGACCGGTTCCCGGACCGGAACCCTGTTGCTTGCGGCAGGGCTGCAATACGCTCATCACATGAGTCTTGAGCGCATGGTTGAGGACACCACCCATCTGCTGGAAACCTGGGTGGCAGGCTGGGCTGGCTGCCGGGGTTACGAGACACGCAGAGAGGGCAGGTTTCCTGCAGCCTTCAGGGATGACACCACCACCGAGTGGGAATATTTCGCCCATGATCCCTCGGATCCGGAGTTTGCGCAGCTGGCCGCCGCCACGCTGGAAGTGCCCGCACGGATCCTGACCATTTTGAGCAATAACCCGGCGAAGTATACCAGTCTCGCGAAAGAACACGGCCTCAACGTCACATCAGCCTCGCAGAGCATGATGATCGTGGACATGGAGACCCAGGACGCCGAGGACCCATGGCTACCGGATGATGACCTTCGCTGGGTACCGTCCCGGGCTGACGGCGTCCACCATACTGTCGTCTATGCCGGTGATGAAGTGGCCGCGAGCGGGCGTCTGTTCGTTGTGGACCACACCGCAATCTTCGACAAGATCGTCACCAACCCTCGGTACCAGCGCCGGGGTCTTGGCAGCTTCATCATGCGGGCCCTGGCCGCCCAGGCTTTCGAACACGACGTGCAAACCGGATTGTTGCTCGCATCGCTGGACGGGCAGCAGTTGTACTCGCACCTCGGCTGGACGCCGGTCTGCCAGGTCCTGATGCTGTCCGCCTCGGACGAAGGCGCCGACTTGTCGGTCGGCTGAAGCGCAGCTGAAGCGCCCGCGCCAAGCCGATTTGAGGCCGGGTGAAAGAATGGCTGAGTGAACCCGCATGAGTCCCTGATTCCGTTGCTGGGCCGCGGCCCGGACCCGGAACAGCTCCGCCATGTGCGTACCATCGCCGCCCGCGAGGCCGTGCATGCCCCGTGGCCCGATTGGGCCCACACCGACGTGGTAAACGCCTATGGCTCGCTCGGCATTCACGAGCCCTACCGGCACCAGATCCAGGCCGCCGACCTCGCCCATGCCGGCGAACACGTGGTGATCGCGACCGGCACTGCCTCCGGCAAATCGCTGGCCTACCAGTTGCCGGCACTAGATGCCATCCACCGGTCGGAACTGCGGGTCCTCGCCGACCCGGGCAAGATCCACGACGACGGCGCGGTCACACTGTATCTTTCCCCCACCAAGGCTCTGGCTGCCGACCAGTTGGCTGCCATCCGGGCGCTGAAGATTCCCACCGTCCGGGCAGAGACGTACGACGGCGACACCGACCCTGCCTCCCGACGCTGGATCCGCGACCACGCGAACTTCATCCTGGCCAACCCGGACATGCTGCACTTCGGGATCCTCCCCAACCACGCCTGGTGGGCACGGTTCTTCCGCCGGCTGCGCTACGTGATTGTGGACGAGGCCCACAGCTACCGCGGCGTCTTTGGATCCCACGTGGCCAATCTGATGCGCCGGCTGCGCCGTATCTGCGCCTACTACAGCCCCGACGGACCCGGGCCGGTGTTTATCGCCGCCTCCGCAACGGCGTCCGAGCCCGGGACTTCCTTCGGCCGGCTCATCGGCGCTCCGGTCCGTGCCGTGTCCGAGGATTCGTCACCCCATGGTGCCACCACCGTCGCGTTCTGGGAGCCCGCACTGACCGAAGTCCGCGGCGAGAACGGCGCCAAGGAGCGACGCACTGCCGTGGCGGAAACCGCTGACCTGCTGGCCAATCTGGTGTCTTCGCGGGTGCGGACCATTGCGTTCATTAAATCCCGGCGCGGGGCCGAAACGATTGCCAGCATTACCAAGCGTCTGCTGGACGAGGTCGATCCCAGCCTGCCGCCCCGGGTCGCCGCGTACCGCTCGGGGTACCTGCCGGAGGAGCGCCGGGCGCTGGAAAAATCACTGCGGTCCGGCGAGCTGCTGGGCGTCTCCAGCACCTCGGCACTGGAACTCGGCATCGACATCTCCGGGCTCGATGCCGTGCTAGTTGCCGGCTGGCCGGGAACCCGCGCCTCCTTGTTCCAGCAGATCGGCCGGGCCGGCCGGGCCGGCCAGGACGCCATCGCCGCCTTCGTCGCGAGCGATGACCCGCTGGACACTTACCTGGTCAACCATCCCGAAGCGATCTTCGACGCCTCGGTCGAGGCCACCGTCTTTGATCCCTCCAATCCCTATGTTTTGGGCCCGCACCTGTGCGCCGCCGCCGCCGAACTGCCGCTGGGGTACGCCGAGCTGGGCCTGTTCGGTGCCACAGCCGAGAAGTTGCTGGACCAGCTGGTGGACCGGGGTTATCTGCGCCGCCGTCCCGCGGGGTGGTTCTGGACCCATCCGCAAAGCGCGGCCGGCATGGTGAACCTGAGGGCTGACGGCGGCGGCCCGGTAAGCATCGTGGATGCGGACACCGGGTCCCTGCTGGGGACCATGGATTCGCCGCAGACGCACTACCAGGCCCATACCGGCGCCATCTACGTCCACCAGGGCGAGAGCTACGTCGTGGAAGACCTGAACGAGGACGACCACTGCGTGATGGTCCGGCGGGCGAACCCGGACTATTACACCACCGCCCGGGACGTGACCCAGATCGAGGTGCTCGAAACACAGCGCACCACCGAGTGGGGCGATGTGGCAGTGCATTTCGGGGATGTGAAAGTGACAACACAGGTGGTCTCCTTCCAGCGCAAGGCGCTGATTTCCAATGAAATCCTTGGTGAGGAGCCACTGCAGCTCGGTGCCCGGGACCTGTTCACCAAGGCAGTCTGGTTCGTCATGGACAACCGCTCCCTGACCGGCGCGGGGCTGATAGAGGCCCAGTTCCCGGGCGCCCTGCACGCTGCAGAACACGCCGCCATTGGGCTGCTGCCCCTGGTTGCCTCCAGCGACCGCTGGGACATCGGCGGGGTGTCTACGGCCATCCACGCAGACACCGGGGTGCCGACCATCTTTGTATACGACGGCCACCCCGGCGGTGCGGGCTTCGCGGAACGCGGATACGACAAGGCCCGGACCTGGCTCGCCGCCACCCGCGACGCGATCAAGGCCTGCGAATGCGAATCCGGCTGCCCGTCGTGTGTTCAGTCGCCCAAGTGCGGCAACAAGAACAATCCCCTGGACAAGGACGCCGCCGTCACCTTGATCGACGTGCTGCTCGAGGATGCGACGGATCGGATGCAGGCAGGACAGCCGGACCACTCCCCGACGCCGCTGCAGGCGTAGTCCGGCCACTGTGGCCCCGGCTCACGGGGGTGGCCCCGGCTCACGGGGCTGGTCCCGGCTCACGGGGGTGGCCCCGCCCGGGCGAGTCCGGTGGCCACACCCAGCGGCAGACGAACCTCGAGTTCGGTGCGGACCTGGACCGTGTTCCCGCCGCCTTGCACGCAGCTAAGGACCCGGGCCCCATTGCGGTGTGCGACTTCCGCGGCGACGGCACAGGGTTCGCCCGGAGAAATGCCCCGGGCAGTATCCTCGGCGGCGAGGGCCGCAAGATCGGCGGCAGTAGCCGCCCTGGATCCCATCGTTGCGGACTGTGCGAGCAACAGGAGCGAGATGGCGGCGAGAATGACCAGCAGTCCCAGTCCTAGTGCCAGCACTGTGCCTGCACCACGCTCGTTGTGCCCGGCCCCCGCCGGGTCCCGCACGGCCGGCTGGTGACCGCCCGGCGGCATCCCCCGGCTGTCCGCGCGGTTCATACTGCCACACTCTCCAGCGGAAGAATCCACCGCCGTGGCTCCTGGGCTGCAGCTGCCGGCGCGGACGTTTCACCCCGGGTCCAGGCGCGGGCCGTGAGGGTCCACGGCAGCAGCGCGCCAACGGCGCCCGGAACCTTGCCGGAGACCGTGACGCTGAGCCATTCGCCGTCGGACGCCACCGCTGACGCAGCTGAGGCGCCCGCGAGCCGGCGGACGATCACGTCGACGCTGGCGGCGTCCTCACCCCGGGCCAGCGCCCGGGCACCGGCCCGGGCCGCTTCCTCCAGCCGCAGTTGGGTCACACCCGCCGCTGAACCGGCCAGCAGGAGGGCCAGCAGGAGCACTACGGCGGGTAGCGCCACCGCGAATTCCGCAGTCACCGCACCGCGGCACGTGACGCCATCCGCCGCCGTCCAGCGTGTGTGTCCGGCCGGAGGTGCGGGCATCACAGCCCGAGTCATCCGCGCCGCCGGCCACGGGCGGCTCATGGCAGGGCGAGCGCCGTGCGGATGAGGTTCAACAGAAAACCCCGCACCTCGTCACTGCGCATAATAAACACGAGAATGCCGGCAAACCCCACGGCGGCGAGCGTAGCAATCGCATATTCTGCCGTTGCCATCCCCGCCTCGGAGCCGAACAGCTTCCGCAGCCTCCGCGCCCGGCGCGGGGCAGCAATACTGGCGCCCGGATAGATCTCGTGGATCTCGGCGCCCTCCGATTCACGCTTGATTTGCTGCGCTTTGCGGGTGCCGGCGGACGCAGTGTGTTCAAGTAACATGAGCTTTCCTTTCCTTGGCTCCGGCGGGACCGCCGGTTGTTCTTCGACTCTTCCGGGCCGGACGCGGAGGCGGAAGGGGCTCATCCCGCCAAGTGGAAAACCTCAACCGGGTGCGGGCAGTGGAGGAAGGCTAAAGCATGCCCCGAGGTCCGGCGCCGGGTCAGCCTGGGAGCATCGACAGCAGCACCGGGATGACGCCAAGGCAGATGAAGGCCGGCAGCGAACACAGCCCGAGCGGCACAACAAGCTTCACCCCGAGTGCGGCGGCCCGTTTTTCTGCGGCTCGGAACTGTTCGCGCCGCATGCGTGCGGCCTGGGCATAGAGGATGGCGGAGGACGGGGCGCCGGTGAGCGCGGCGAATCCCAGCGCATCACGCACGGCCAGAAGTCCCGGTGACAGGAGCTCCGAACTGCGCCAGGCCGTATCCCAATCGGCGCCGATCGCGAGCGCGGCGACGACCGGGCGCAGTGGATCACGAATTTCCGGCGTTGCCAATCCGGCCAGCAGCGCCAGTGCGCGGCCGAGACCGGCGCCCGCTTCGAGCATCGCGCCGATCAGTTCCAGCATCATGGCCACGTCGTCGAGTCCCTGCCCGGCTGATTCCGCGGGTTTTTCGGTGCCGTCTTGGGGGCGGCCCGGGTTCCGGGCATCGGACGCGTGCTTCATCTGGCGCTGGAGTCTCCGCCTGGGCAGGCTTCGGTTGGCATGGACCATAACGGCAGCAGCGGCCAGAAATGCCACCACTGCAAGACTGGGCGCGCCGACTGTCACGGCCGCAGCCGTTCAGCCGCACGGACCAGCCGCGCCGACCAGATCCGTCCGGCCGCGGTGAGGGTCAGCCCGGTCGCGAGGACCGCCGCGCCCAACGGGGTTCCCAGCAGCACCCCGACGGGATCCGCTCCCAGCAGCGAGCCTAAGCAAAGGCCGAGAAACGGAAGCCACGTCAGCAACCGCACCGTCGCGCGCGGCCCGGCCAACGCCGTCTGGCGGGCGGCACCGGCGTCGTTTTCAGCTTCAAGCTGGGCGGCGAAACGCGTTAGCACGTCAGCCAGCGGGGAGCCTGTGGCTTCGGCCGCGTCAAGGCACGCTGCCAGCTGAAACCAGACGCGTCGCTCGCGTACGCTCTGGCCGTTACGTCCTCGCCACGTCCTCCCGTCGCCGGTACCCGCGGAGGTGGCCGCAACGGCTGAGCGGATTGCTGCCCCGACTGGAGCTCCCCGCATCGCCGCGGCGCGGGCTGCGGCCAGCATCCGCACGGATCCTGGCGCCAGCCCGGACGGCCGGACCGGCGTTCTGGCACCGGCCGAGGATACGTCGGCTTCGCCCACCAGCAGAAGCCAGAGCTCTTCCCACAACCGCGAGGGAGGACGTCCACCCTTCAACAACGCCGCCAGTTGCTGGACGAGTAGAGTCATCGGCGTTGTCGGCTCGTACCGGCGCCGCCAGCGGGGTCCTGCGCTGGGGGCCGCTTCGGAGCCGGCGCGAGCAACCTGTGACCCGGCCAACGCGGCACGAATACGTCGACGCGGCGCTCGACGCGCCGAAACCGCCAGGTACACCGCGGCGGCCAGCACGCCAGCCAAGACGGCTGTCACTCCCGCCCCCTGCCCGTGCCGGTGCCCAGTACGCTTTCGGCCGTCCCGACAGATCCCGCCGAATTCAGCCCTGCCAAGCTGCCGGTGTCAAAGCCGCCGGTTTCGATTGCGTCGGCATCCAATCCGAGGCGCAGCAACAGCAGCGGCCAGCCCGGCCCAGGCCTGGGCCGTCCGGCGAAAATCTCCAGCGCGGAGCCGACCACCAAGCCGCCCGGTCCGTCTTCCATCACCGCGATGCAGGCCACGCTGCGCCCGTGGCCCAGCCGTTCCAGATGGATGACGGCATCGATCGCGCTGGCTGCCTGCAGACGCACTGCCTCCTGGGACATCCCGGCGAGCGCCCCCAACGCAGTCAACCTCGCGGGAACGCCGGCCGCGGTGTTCGCGTGAATTGTTCCTCCGCCGCCGGTGTGGCCGGTGTTCATCGCAGCCAGCAATTCACGCACCTCGGCTCCCCGGCACTCCCCCACCACCAAGCGGTCCGGTCGCATCCGCAGTGACTGCCGAACGAGCTCGCCCAAATCCACGCCGCCGCCGCCTTCAAGGTTGCCGTGGCGTGCCTCCAGCGACACGACGTGCGGGTGGAGCGGGTTGAGCTCTGCGGCGTCCTCAATCAGGACCAGCCGCTCGCCCGGGGGACACAGGCCCAGGAGGGTGGCTAGGAGCGTTGTCTTCCCGGAGCCCGTGGCGCCGCTGATCAGGAAGCTCAGGCGGCGTTTCACCATACATTCGAGCACGGTCTGCACCAATGACCCGAACATCCCGTTCTGCCGCAGTTCAGCCATCGAGAAGACCTGCTCGCGCCTGATCCTGATGCTCAGCAGTGTCCCCGTCGTGGAAATCGGCGGCAGGACGGCATGAACCCTGAAGCCGCCGTCGAGCCTGACGTCCACGCACGGTGAACCCTCGTCCAGACGTCGCCCGCCCACCGATACCAGCCGCGCCGCGAGGGCCCGGACCTGTCCCTCGCTGGAGAACGCGACCGGCGCCCTTTCCAGTCCGCCGCCTCGGTCCAGCCAAACGGAGCCAGGACCGTTGACGAAGATATCTGTCACGGCCGGGTCCCGGACCAGCACCTGCAGGGGCCCGAGGCCATTGAGTTCCGCGCTGATCCCCTCGACCGCCGCCAGCGCACCGGCGGTCCCCAGCAGTCGCCCGCTCGCCTGCACGGCGGCCGCCACGCGCGACGGGGTCACCGGGCCGGCGTCGGACATTACCGTTTCGCGCACGGACTCCAACAGCCGGGCATCAACAATGGCACGGGCCGCGGGCCGGGAGTTCGGGGCGCCAAAGCCGACCGTTACGTCCGGCGGCCCGGCCGCCGAGTGGGCACTCACCCGGCCCCTCCAGTGCCGAAGTCCAGGACCGCGCCGGCAAACCTTCGAACGTTTCGCTGCCGCCCGATGTCCAGCAGCCGCCCGAGCTCCGTGGCGGCCGTGGCGTTTCTGACGTCCGGCATGATCCCGGCCAGGGGCAACGCGACGGACTCTGCAATCAGTTCCGCGTCCAGGCAGGCCCCGGGTCTTCCCCGCACCACCAGCGACGTCTCGACTGCGGGAAGTTCCTGCAGGAGCCGGGCCGTCGCCACGGCCGCCCGCAGCAGCGCCGGCAGGACCACAATCAGCCGGTCGCAGTCCCAGGCGAACATCCGCAGCGTCTCGGCACCCCGGCCGACGTCGACCACAACGAGCTCGAAGCCGCGCCGGGCCCCGTCCAGCACGCCCGCCGCCACGGCCTGGGCCACCCCGCTGTGGCCTTCCCTGTTCCCAGGCCAGGAAAGGAAGTGAAATCCGCCCGCCTGGGGCAGTGAATCGGCGAGCTGTCTGGGATCGATCGTGCCACTGGCATCGGCCAGATCCGGCCAGCGCAGGCCCGGTGTTTCCTCGGCGGAGAGCGCAAGCTCCAGGCCGCCGCCCCAGGGGTCGCCGTCCACGAGCAGGACACGGATACCCTGCCGGGCCGCTGCATGCGCCAGCCACACCGCTGCGGTGCTGGCGCCGCCGCCGCCACAGCCCCCGACGATCCCGAGGACGAGCCCGCCCGGGTCCGGGGTGCGGGACCGGCTCAGGTACTCAGCGAGCCAGGCCGCCGCATCGGGCAGCACGGCGACCCGATCGACGCCGAGCGCGGCGGCGAGCTGCCACAGGCTGTCGCCATCCTCGCTGAGGCCAACCAGCACCGCCGGGGACCGTCCGCGCGGCGGCAACTCCCGAACGTCGCTGCCGAGCAGCACCACCGCAGCCGTGTCCCAAAAGGGCGCCGCCGCCCTGATGTCCGGCACCGTCCGCAACTGGCCGCCGGACGCCGCCACAACGCGCTCCACCTCACCGCGCAGCACCTCGGACCCGGTGACCAGCACAGTCTCCGACGACTCGCGGGGCAGCCACCGCCCGGGCCCCGCCGCGCCGGCTTGGGTCCCGGGACCGGAACGTGATCGCTGGTGCCTGCTCATGCGGCTACTCTTCCGGTCCCCCGGAGCCGCAGTAACCCGCGCCGGCGGCTATGTGGACAACCGGGCTCTGCGGCTCAGTGAACACGGGACTGCGCCCGGCAGGGCAGAATTGTGACTATGTACCTGCTGCTTGCCGCCCACGCTGACGGCGCAGCCCTCCAGGAACTCACCGCGGACGGTGCCCCGCACCCGGACAAACCCGAACCGCGGGTCGTCAGCGCAGCCGGCTTGGCCGGCGTCGTGCGTGAACTGGAACAGCGGCGGCCACGCTGGATCTGGCACCGTACACAGAACTGGTACCCCGTTCTGCTGGCGGCCGGCGTCGAACTGGAACGTTGCTACGACCTCGCGTTGTGCGGTGCGATCCTGGCGCATTCGGAGTTCACCGCCCACACCGGGTATGCGCAGAACGCCGAAAAGTTGACCCAGGACGATGAGCTGGAGCTGCCGCGGGCGCTCCAGCCGCCGCCCCCGCCAGCCGACCAAGGTGCCTTGTTCGATGACCCCGGCGTGCATAATAAGCCGCGCCATAGCCTCGAGGAACTCCGCGCCGAATACGCTGCCCAGCAGCACGCGCTGGCCCAATTAGGCGGGACCGGCGTTGAACGCCCCGCCGACCACCGCAAGCAGCGCCTCCAGCTGTTGCTCGCCGCCGAGTCCGCCGGCGCCTTGATCGCGGCGGAAATGCAGCACACCGGAGTGCCGTGGCGTGCGGAACTGCACGAGCAAATCCTGGCGGACTATCTCGGCCCCCGGCCCCCGCTGGGCCACCGCCCGGCCAAGCTGGAGTCGCTCGCCGTAGAGTTGCGGCTGCTGCTGAATTCCCCGTCGCTCAATCCGGATTCCCCGCAGGAACTTATGCGGGCGCTGCACCGGAACGGCATCGAGGTGAAGACCACCAGGCAGTGGGAACTGCAGGAATTGACGCACCCGGCGATCGAGCCGCTGCTGGCGTTCAAGAAACTCTCCCGCCTGCACGCCGCCAACGGCTGGACTTGGCTGGATGCCTGGGTCAAGAACGGCCGGTTCCAGCCGGAGTACGTCGTAGGCGCGGTGGTCTCCGGCCGATGGGCTTCGCGCGGCGGCGGCGCGCTGCAGATTCCGCGCCAGATCCGGGGAGCCGTCCATGCCGATCCCGGGTGCAAACTGATCGTCGCCGACGCCTCCCAGCTTGAACCCAGGGTGCTCGTTGCGCTGGCACAGGATGCCAGGATGGCCGAGGCCGCGCGCGATAAGGACCTGTATGCCGGCATCGCTGCGCAGGGTTTCGGCGGCGACCGCGCCAAAGCCAAAGTGGCGTTGCTTGGCGCAATCTACGGGGCCACTACCGGTGAGTCCGGGCGCCTGATGCCGCAGCTGACCCGCACCTATCCGCGGGCCGTCGGCTTTGTGGAGCAGGCCGCCCGCGAAGGTGAAGCCGGCAGGACTGTCACCTCCCGTCTGGGCCGCAGCAGCCCGCCACCCTCTGAGCGCTGGCGGCAAAGCCAGCATTCGACCAGCGCCGAGGAGCAGCGCCGGGCCGAATCGATCGCCCGCTCACGCGGAAGGTTCACCCGCAATTTTGTCGTGCAGGGCTCCGCGGCGGACTGGGCTGCCTGCTGGCTGGCAGAACTGCGACGCCGGCTCCGCGCCATGCGCGCGGACGGTGGCCCCGCCGGGGAACTGGTCTTCTTTTTGCACGACGAGGTGATGGTCCACTGCCCCGATGCCGCGGTAGCCGACTGCATCCGCGCTATCGAAGAGGCTGCGAACACCGCCAAGGAACTGCTCTTCGGCCGGATACCCGTCGAATTCCCGGTGAGCGTCGCGGTTGTGGACTCGTACGACAACGCCAAATAGTCCGCCCGGGTCACCCTGCGTAAAGTACCCGCCGGTAGCGTTGTGGGGCACTCGGGGACGCGGCTACCCTCGGAGGAGGCCGGTAACCGATCGGACAATCCGCCGGCCGTGCGATGGAGCATATTTTTGGGGAGGCGCCACCTTGGCTGGAATTTTTGAGATCGCCGAGGCGAGCGGGAAGAAGTATTTCTTCAAGCTGACGGCCCCGGACGGAACGGTGGTCGCTGTGTCACCGCTGTTCAACACCGTCAAGAGCGCCGCCGCGGGCATCACCGCTGTGCGGGAGAACGCCGCGACCGGGCTGATCGTCGACAGGTCCCGGGCCAGCAGGCGCGGCCCGGCGACCGAAGCGGAAGAACTGCCTCAGCCGTAAAGCCTGCTCCACGCATCGACGCTGAGCAGGCTGTCGCTGTCCCAGGGGACCGCCCACCCCAGCTGATCGAAGAGCTGGTTGAGGATCATTCCGGTGAAGCCCCAAACCACAACATCGTTGACTGTGAAGGCAGGACTCTGGAAGGTTTGCCCGGCCCGGGACACGGTGGCCATCACGCGGTTGTCCGGATCCAGCAGGTCCCTGACCGGAACCCGGAATACCTGGGCGGACTCGCCGTAGTCCACCACCCGAACTGGCGACTGGGAAGCCCACCAGCCCAAGACCGGCGTCACCAGGAAATTACCGCGGGGAAGGGCAAGTTCGGGCATCACGCCGAGGACTTCGACGCCGGCCGGATCCAGTCCTGTTTCTTCCTCGGCTTCCCGCAGTGCGGCCGCGGTGACGGACTCGCCGGGGTCAATACCGCCGCCGGGGAAAGCGACCTGCCCCGGATGGTCATCCAGGGTCTGGGCACGCTGCAGCAGGAGCACATCCAGATCCGCCGGGGCCAGGAGTTTGACCGAGGTGGCCGGGACTTCGTCCAGCGAGCCAAAAAGCATCAGCACGGCCGCGCGGCGTACCCGATCGCCGGGGCCGACAACGAGTTCCTGCCAGCGCGGATCGGGCGGCAGCGCCGTCCCTGCCGCCACAGCGGCCACCAGATCAATCAGGTCCTGGCGGGCGGTCACAGCGGTTTCCTCTGGGATTCCATCCGGATTTCCGCGGCGCGGTGCGTCTCGGCCAGGAGCTTGGCGAGCAGCTCCTCCTGGCCAGGGGCCAGCTCGTACTTCAGCAGCTTCCGGGCTTTCTCGGGGTCGGTTTCCCCCATGCCATAGCTGGGACACCAGTTCGCGGCAGCACAGGCGCCGCACGCCGGTTTTCGGGAATGGCACACCCGCCGGCCGTGGAACACGACCCGGTGCGAGAGCATCGTCCAGTCGCGGGGCTCGAACAATTCCGCAACATCGGACTCGATCCGTACCGGGTCATCGGACTCGGTCCAGCCGAAACGCCTGGCGAGACGGCCAAAGTGCGTGTCCACGGTGATCCCCGGGATACCAAAGGCGTTACCCAGCACCACGTTCGCGGTCTTCCGCCCGACGCCGGGGAGCGTCACCAGGTCCGCGAGCCGGCCGGGCACCACACCGTCGTACTCATCCACGAGCCGGGTGGCCAGCGCCATCAGGTTCCGGGACTTCGCACGGAAGAACCCGGTGGGTTTGACGATGGCCTCCAGCTCGGCCGGGTCCGCCTCTGCCAGGCTCCGCGCGTCCGGGTAACGGGCGAACAACAGGGGCGTGATCTGGTTGACCGTGACATCCGTGGTCTGAGCGGACAGCACCGTGGCCACGACCAGTTCAAACGGATTGCGGAAGTCGAGTTCGGCGTGGGCGTAGGGGTACTGTTCGGCCAGCGCCTTGTTGATCCGCCGGGCGCGGCGCTTCAACGCCAGCAGCGATTCCCCCGCCGCGCGCGGGCGTGCGCTGGTGGTACGGGAGATCTTGGCGGGGGCACCGTTGCCCGGCACGACGCCGCCGGCGTAACGGTTGCTGGGCTCAGTGGCCACGGGGCTGGCTAACCGCGTTCGATGTTGCTCAGGTCGCGGAGCAGACCGACCCGGCCGTCGGTGTGCTGGACCAGGAATTCGTCGCCCCGGTCCTCCAGGGCGAGGACCCAGCCGCCTGGTTCAATCACAAAAGCTGCTGCGCCGCTGTGCTCGTCCACTGCAGTACGCGGCTGGGCAACGGCAAACCAGAATGCTTCATGGACAGGCTGGTCTCCGTAGGCCTCGGGGCGGCTGTCCGGGTCGACTGTGGCTCCGATTGGCTCCGCCTGGCGCACCTGCGGGTTCACTGTGGTGGGCATGCTGGCGCTGGATGCTGCGGGGACCTCCGCGGGACGGGTTTCCTCAGCCGCGGCCGGCGCGCTGGCCGGCGCGCTGGTCTGCGCGCTGGTCTGCGCGTCCGCGGCTTGCGCTTCCGGGGCCTGGGCCCCGGCGGCGGCGGAAGTTGCGGCCGGGGGCACAGCGCCGGGGGCTTGGGTCTGCGCCGTGGCCGACGGTGCCGCCGCCACGACAGCAGCGACCTGGGTTGCCGGGGAACCGGCATGCGGGGCGTTCATCGCAGACTGCACGGGTGCCTCCTGAGCCGAGGCCGGCGCCGCGGCCGGCTCAGGGGCGGCAGACTGCCCGCCGGAGGTCATCCGCTTCGCCCAGCCGGCAACAGCGCCGGCGCCGCTGGCTTTTGGCGTCGTCTCATCCGTGGCTTGCCCGGGGGCCATGGGCTCCTTGGGTGCCCGGGGCTTGCGGAAGGGGACCGCTGACTCGCGGGCCACTACGTGGGCTGGCACTTCTGCCCGGCCCAGGAAATCTCCGGCCAAGACCGGAAGCAGCCGGCCCAGCACTGTGGCCACGAAAAGCCCGAGGGCGCCCACGAGGGCCAGCAGCATGGTGGGGACGTAGTCGCCAGCGACGGCGAGGAAGAAGAACGCGACAGCAAAAGATGCCACCACGGAACCGAACTGGTCGACCGAAAGGGAGCCGATCCGGATCTTCGACTCCGGGCTGAGCCGGCGCGCCGCGAACAGGGCGGCAACAGTCACCGGCAGCAGGATTCCGAGCCCCAGGAAAAACAGGCTGCCAAGGTTCCACAGGTTGTAGCGGTCCGCAAACATGGGGATCAGGGAGGCAACAAAGAGAACCAGTGTCGAGCCGAAAACAGTGAGATCACGGACTGTGAACGGTCCGAGGACCGCCGCGTTTTTCTTGCCCGCCACTTTCCCGTTTGCCTTGTCCACGGTGAATCGGGGTGCTTCGCCGTAGCCGCCGGAGCGGTCACCGCCACCGTTGCCCTGGCCTTGGGCGGGCGGCTTTTGCTGGCTGTTTGTTTGCTCGTTCATTCGGTTCTCCTTAGCGTGGCGGCGCCCTGGACAGCGCCGCCTAACGGCAGGCCGAGCACGGACCGCAAGCGGTCCCGTCGCCTCCATCGGATGTCACAACTTCATCTCAGCCTAGTCAAGTGTCCGGCCGATCACTAGCTGACGAGCCGCGGACGGGGCTTCGGAACCGGGCTCGGAAGCCCCGTCCCAACGGTCGCCTTCCCCGCCATTCGGCGCTTAACAAACACCGCTCACGGTTCAGCGTGTGACGCGGCACACGTCCGGAGCGGCGCAGGCGTTAGGGTGTATTTCGGAACAGCTCTCTGCGGCACGTCCGTGACCAGCCGCCACCCGACGTCGTGTATGCGGCCCGGCAGTGCGGCGGAACGGCGGAGCCGCGCAGCAAGGATCGATGAATGATGAGGTTCACCATGTCCCAGCAGACCCCCGGCTCCACGACGACGCAAGTACCGCAAGGCGATGCCTTCGAAAACCTGTCCCAGGAGAACCGTAAGTTCGCCCCCTCCGCCGAATTTGCCGCGCATGCCGTGGTGACCGCCGCTGACTACGCCGAGGCCGACGCCGACCGGCCCGCGTTCTGGGCGAAGCAGGCCCGCGAGCTGCTGACCTGGTCCAAGGACTTCACCCAGGCCCTGGACTGGAGCACACCGCCGTTCGCCAAGTGGTTCGTCGGCGGCGAGATCAACGCGGCCTATAACGCGCTGGACCGTCACGTTGAAAACGGCCACGGCGACCGGGTAGCGATCTACTTCGAAGGCGAACCCGGCGATACCCGCACCTACACCTACGCCCAGCTCACCGAGGAGGTCAAGAAGGCCGCCAACGCCTTCGAATCCCTCGGCGTCGCCAAGGGTGACCGCGTCGCGGTGTACCTGCCGATGATTCCCGAGGCCGTCATTACGCTGCTGGCCTGTGCCCGGATCGGTGCCATCCACTCGGTGGTGTTCGGCGGCTTCTCCGCTGAGGCGCTCCGGTCCAGGATTGACGACGCCGAAGCCAAACTGGTCGTCACAGCGGACGGCACCTACCGCCGCGGCAAGCCCAGCGCCCTCAAACCCGCCGTCGACGAAGCCCTCTCCCACGAAGGATCCGGCGACGGCCACACGGTGCAAAACGTCATAGTCGTCAAGCGCAACGGCCAGGACGTCGATTGGCATGAGGGCCGGGACCACTGGTGGGACGACACGGTCGGGACAGCCTCCGCCGAGCACACCGCCGTCGGGCACGATTCCGAGCACCCGCTGTTTATCCTTTACACCTCTGGCACCACCGGCAAGCCCAAGGGCATCCTGCACACCACCGGCGGCTACCTCGCCCAGGGAGCCTACACCCACAAAGCCGTCTTCGACCTCAAACCCGACACCGACGTGTACTGGTGCACCGCCGACGTCGGCTGGATCACCGGGCACTCCTACGTCGCCTACGCCCCGCTCATTAACGGCGCCACCCAGGTCATCTACGAAGGCACCCCGGACTCCCCGCACCAGGGCCGCTGGTGGGAGATCGTGGAGAAGTACAAGGTCTCCATCCTTTACACCGCCCCCACCGCCATCCGGACCTTCATGAAGTGGGGCAAGGAGATCCCGGCCAAGTCGGACCTGTCCTCGATCCGCGTCCTGGGCTCCGTCGGTGAACCCATCAACCCCGAAGCGTGGATGTGGTACCGCGAGGTCATCGGTGCCAACGCCGGCAAGAACGGTGAGCGCAAGGAAAACCCGGCGCCGATCGTGGACACCTGGTGGCAGACCGAAACCGGCGCGCAGATGATCGCACCGCTGCCGGGGGTGACAGCGACCAAGCCCGGCTCCGCCCAGGTCCCGCTGCCCGGCATCGCCGTGGACGTCGTGGACGAGGCCGGCGAGTCCGTGCCCAACGGCTCCGGCGGCTACCTCGTGATCCGCGAGCCGTGGCCGGCCATGCTGCGCGGCATCTGGGGCGACCCGGAGCGCTTCAAGGAAACGTACTGGTCGCGTTTTGAGACGATGTACTTCGCCGGCGACGGGGCCAAGAAAGACGAGGACGGCGACATCTGGCTGCTGGGCCGGGTCGATGACGTGATGAACATTTCCGGCCACCGCCTCTCCACCGCCGAGATCGAATCGGCGCTGGTCAGCCACCCTGCGGTGGCGGAGGCCGCCGTCGTGGGTGCAGCGGACGAGACCACCGGCCAGTCGGTCGTCGCTTTCGTGATCCTGCGCGGCGACGCCGTGGACACCGGGGACGCGATAGTGCAGGAACTCCGGAACCACGTCAGCAAGGAGATCGGGCCAATCGCCAAACCCAAGACCATCCTGGTGGTACCGGAACTGCCCAAGACCCGATCCGGGAAGATCATGCGCCGCCTGCTCAAGGACGTCGCGGAAGGCCGCGAAGTCGGCGACGCCACCACCCTGGCTGACAACACCGTGATGGCCCAGATCGCGCAGTCACTAAGAAAGTGAGCAAGCCTCCGGCGGGGGCTGCGCGGTGCCGGAACGTGCAGCGATGACGGATTCGTGTGATGTGTTGGTGGTGGGCGCCGGCCTCGCCGGGTTGCAGTGCGCCCGCGAATTGGAAGCCGCCGGGCGCGGGGTACTGGTCTGGGAAGCCGCCGATGACGTCGGCGGCAGAATCCGGACGGACCGGATCGACGGGTTCCTCGTTGACCGTGGCTTTCAGGTACTGAATCCCGCCTACCCGGCGGTCCGGCGCTGGGTCGATGTCGAGGCGCTGGGCCTTCAGGCCTTCGGTGCCGGCATCCGCGTCCGCCGGCAGGACTCATTGTCGGTCCTGGCCCACCCGGTGCGCGAGCCCCGCCTGCTCCTCCAGACCCTGCGCAGCGGCCTCCTTGGCCCCCGCTCCGTCGCGGGACTGCTGCGGTGGGCGGCGCCGGCATTTTCCGGTCCCCGGCGGCGGGGCAAGGATGTTGCGCTGCGGGAAGCCCTGGACCGGGCCGGATGCTCCGGCGGCCTGCGCACGGTGGTGGACAAATTCCTTGCCGGCGTGCTGCTGGAGGACGAGGGCAGCACCTCCAACGACTTTGCCCTGGAACTGTTGCGGGTCTTTGCTGCGGGGGTGCCGGGACTGCCGCGGGACGGTATGCAAGCGCTCCCGCGGCAGTTGGCAGCCGCCCTGAGCGTCCCGGTACGGACCTCGACCCGGGTGGAGTCGATCACGCCGGACGGGAAAGGAACCCTGGTCACCGCCGCGGATTCGGCCATCCGGGCCCGCCACGTTGTTCTTGCCACCGATCCTGTGGACGCCGCCAGGTTGGCGGGGAGCCCTGCGCCAACCATGAAAGGTGTGCTCACGCACTGGTTTGCCGCCGACTCGGCACCCAGCGACGTGAACATGCTATGCGTTGACGGCCGCGGCAACCCCGGCGGCCCGCTGGTCAACGCGGCCGTCATTTCAAACTCGGCGCCGAGCTACGCACCCGCCGGTCGGCATCTGATCCAGACATCAGCACTGTTCGGCCCGGGCCGCCCGGTTCCGGCTGACGACGACGTCCGCCGCCATGCCGGCGAGATTTTCGGCTCCGCCACGGCCGGCTGGGAGCTCGTGGCAAGGCACGAGGTCCCCCGCGCCCTGCCGCTGCAACCACCGCCGCTGCGGTCCCCGGGGCCGGTGGAAGACCTGGCCGGGCCGATCATCTGCGGTGACTACCGGGACGCGGCATCCATCAACGGCGCGCTCGTCAGCGGCCGCCGCGCCGCGTTATCGGTCCTCGGACGGCCTAGGTGACGTTGGCCGTATCGCGCCGGGTCGCAGCGTCACCGGACGTGGTGTGGTCGCTGCTCACGGACATCAGGCAGTGGCCGGAGTGGGGACCGTCAGTCAGAGCCGTCGAGCCTGCCCCGGCCGGGTCAGCTTCCACGGCACTTGGGCTCGGCAGCCGCGGAAAGGTTCGAACCGTCCTGGGTCCGGCGCTGCCGTACACCGTGACAGCTTTTGAGGCCGGACGGTCCTGGTCGTGGTCCGTTGCGGGGATTCCGGCCACCGGGCACCGGGTCATCCCGCAGGACGGCGGCTCCCTCATCACTTTCACCGTCCCCTGGTGGGCAGCTGCCTACCTCCCGGTCTGCGCCCTGGCCCTGCGGCGGATAGAGCGGCTCGCCGCAACCCCACTGACCCGGGGCGCCGCCGACCCGCAACCCCACTGACCCGGGGCGCCGCCGACCCGCAACCCCACTGACCCGGGGCGCCGCCGGACTGTCCGCGTTTGGGTACTTCGCGGGCAACATCAGCGTTCTGCACGGTACAACGCGATAGATTGGCAGGCATGAGCGAAGCCACCACCGACGGCGCCGGCCGCGGCACCATCCTGGTCCTTAACGGGCCCAACCTGAACCTGCTCGGCACCCGCGAGCCCGAGAAATACGGCACGGCAACCCTGGCCGACGTCGAGCAGCTCGCCAAGGACGCCGGCGCGGCGCACGGCCTGGTCGTCGAGTGCTTCCAGTCCAACCATGAGGGTGCACTCGTGGATGCCATCCACGCCGCCCGCGGCAAGGCAGTCGGCATTGTCATCAACGCCGGCGCCTACACCCACACCTCCGTGGCGATCCGGGACGCCATCTCCGCCGTGCAGCTGCCCGCCGTCGAGGTCCACATCACGAACGTCCACGCACGCGAGGAATTCCGGCACCACTCGTACCTCTCGGGCATCAGCGCAGCCGTGATCGCCGGCGCCGGGATATTGGGCTACCGGTTCGCCGTCGAGTACCTCGCCGGGCTGCGGGCCGGCCGGAACTGAGCATGGCCGCCGTCGGCACCGCCGGCCGGGAACCGGATCCTGCGGAGTCCCCCACCGGGGAGTGGTACCGGCACTTCGGCACCGTGGACGCGCCCGGCAATTCCGAGTGCTACGCCGAATGGTCTGTGGGCATCGCTGCGGACCCGGAGCTGATTCGGCGGATCGATCAGTGGCCGTACAACAAGCGCCAGCCGCTGCTGATGCTGGCCGCGGCCCGGTTCCTCGGCGCCCGGATCAGCCCCTACCCGGAATTCCGGGCATTCCTGGACGCCCGCTGGGGTGACGTTTCGCGGACAGTGCTCAGCCGCGCAACCCAAACCAATGAGGCCGGGCGTTGCGCCACTTTGCTCCCTTCCCTGGCGCAGGCCGCCGCGTCCGGCAACGGGCGCCCGCTCGCGCTGATCGAAGTCGGCGCCTCAGCCGGGCTCGCACTTTATCCGGACCGCTACGGTTACGCGTTCGACGCCGGCGCCAGCGTCGTGCGGCTGTCCCCGGCGGGCGCCACGCCCGGTAGCTACCCCGTTCTGGGATGCACCGTCACCGGGCCGGCGCCGCTTCCGGCGGACCTGCCGCAAGTCGTGTGGCGGGCGGGGATCGACCTTAATCCCCTGGACGTCAGGAATCCCGGGGACGTCGCGTGGCTGGAGGCGCTGATCTGGCCCGAGCAGGACTTCCGCCGTGAGCGCCTGCGCCGGGCGATCGCCATCGCGCGCTCCGCCCCGCCCCTCCTGGTCTCCGGGGACCTCAACGACCAGCTCCTCGCCCTCGCGGCGCGGGCGCCGTCGGACGCCACACTTGTGGTCTTCCACAGCGCGGTGATGGCCTACCTTGATGCGGAATCCCGCGACCGGTTCCGGGCCACCATGTCCCGGCTCACCGCCGAACGCGGCTGCCACTGGCTCTCCAACGAGGGCCACACCGTCATCGTCCAGGCGGATGGTTCCAGCGTGGTCCCGGAGATGGACGAGGCCCGGCTCCGCGGCCGGTTCCTGCTGCTGCACAATGGTGCACCGGTGGCGATCACCGGACCGCACGGCCAAAGCCTCGACTGGCTCTAGCGCACTATTTCTGGATGCACTGGCCCGGCGAGACGGCACTGCCGAGACCTGGAGCTTGGGCGGCAACCGGTCCCAGATCGGACATTGTGATGGCGTAACCGAGCGAGGTATCCCCCGTGGCCTTGGCAAAAATCACCCCGGCGACCCGGCCGTCGGTGGTCAGCAGCGGGCCTCCCGAGTTGCCCGGCTGGACATCCCCGGCGAGCCGGTAGACGTCTTCCGGTACGGGGTTGTTGCCGTAGATGTCCGGGACCAGCACCGTCGTAATGTCCTGTACGGTGGCGGGTTTGGACTGGAACGGACCGCCGTGGGGGTACCCGGCAAACGCGGCCGGGCTGCCGGCGGGCAGTTCAGCGCCGAGGGGCAGCACGGCCGACCGCAGTCCGTCCACGGCCACCACGGCGAGGTCGTGCCGGCTGTCGAAGTACACCACACGGCCGGGCAACGCTCCGCCGCCGGGGATCTCAACGACCGGTTCCGGTACGCCGGCCACCACATGGGCATTCGTCACCACCCGGCCGGGCGAGACCACAAAGCCCGTTCCGGTCTGGTTTTGTCCGCACTGGTAGGCAGTCCCCGTGATCTTCAGCACGGAGGCCGCCGCGTTGTTCAGGGCCGGAGTATCGGTGCTGGCATCCGGGACAGCTACCGGCTGGCCTTGGCCTATTCCCTCGAAAAGAGTCGGAATGCCCTCGCCGATCACAGCGGAGCGGAGCTGGGCCATCGAAGTCTTTACCGGCACGGGGGTCACGCCGTCGATGAAGCGGATCACCTTGGACTCGGCCAGCGGCTGGGAAACAAAGGGAACACCGAGCGCACCGATGCTGAAGGCCAGCATCGACATCACAAGGGCGGCGACCACCACATTAACGCCGCCGCCGGCCAACCGGTCGACGGAGCGCAGCGGGCTGATCCGCACGATGCTGCGGATCCGGCGGCCGATTGCGGTGCCCAGCCCGTGGCCCAGGACCATCAGCAGCACCGCGGTGGCGATGATCGCCGTGAGGCGCCAGCCGCTGTCCGCCACCAGACCGCTGACGATCGGGACAGACACAAACGCCGCCACGGCGCCCGCAGCAAATCCGGCGATGCCGCCGACAGTGACGAGGAAACCGCTGCGCAGGCCGTGGAACAGGTAGGACAGCAGCGTCAGGATCAATACGAGGTCCAAGATGGTCAAGCCGAACACCGACGCTCCTTACAGGCAGGTAAGCCCCAATTCTACCGGTGGGGGCTGACAGTTTACCGACCACCTGTCGGACCTTTGGCGGGCTCCGGGTTTCCTCCGGCCGGATATTTGGCGCGTCTCAGTGCCAACTACGTCACAGACGCGCCAAAATTCTGAAAGAATAGCGGAAGCGCCCCAGCCGACACACCTAGTCAGGAGATTTTATGGATATCGAGGTATTGCGCCGCGCCCCCCTTTTCGCCACGCTCGACGACGAGGCGTTCCGTCTGCTGACGGACGAACTCACCGAGGTGGACCTCTCACGCGGAGCTTCGGTATTCCGGGAAGGCGACCAGGGCGACCAGCTCTACTTCATCGTCTCCGGCAAGGTTAAGCTCGGACGCACGTCCCCGGACGGCCGGGAGTCACTGCTCGCGATCCTCGGCCCGGGCGAGCTCTTCGGCGAAATGGCACTGTTCGATCCGAGCCCGCGTACCGCCACAGCCACGGCCGTCTCGGAAACGCGGCTGGCAGGGCTGAAAAACGAGAGCCTCAACGCCCTCCTTCGCACCCGCCCGGAGGTTTCGGCCCAGCTGCTGCAGGCCCTGGCCCGACGCCTTCGCCGCACTAACGATTCCCTCTCCGACCTGGTCTTCTCTGACGTTCCGGGCCGCGTCGCCAAGGCGTTGCTGGACCTCGCTGACCGCTTTGGCCGCCCCGCGACCGACGGCGTCCTGGTGGCCCACGAACTCACCCAGGAAGAGCTCGCGCAGCTGGTCGGCGCGTCCCGCGAAACGGTCAACAAGGCCCTCGCGGAATTCGTCCAGCGCGGCTGGCTGCGGCTGGAAGCCCGCGCCGTTGTGATCCTCGACATGCAGCGCCTCCGCCAGCGTTCCCGTTAGGCCTGTTTGGCAACACACCGAAGGCCGGCCCGTAACAACGGAGCCGGCCTTCGGCGGTTAAGGGGGCACGGCCATCTGCGCGGCGGGAGATGCCCATTCCCGGCCGCACCCGCGGGACATGCCCATCCCTGGCGGCCAAGACTGCGCACAACACCACCATGCCCAACGGTCCGAGCTGGCGCAGGACATGTCCAGTGGCCCGGCCGCGTGTCCGCTGAGCATGTCCAGTGGCAGCACCGGGTTGATGTGGGGCGGTGCGTCAGCGTTCGCGCTGGGGTTCGCCGACGACGGTTTTGGCCGCCTCGACCTCGAGCATTAGCCGGCCGTCTTCATCGATCAGTTTCGGCTGGTAGACGTGGGCCTTGCGTTTGTAGCTCAGGTACGCGATGCAGCCGTTCGCGGCAGCCATCTTCTCCAGCATGATCTCCGAGCCGGGCACCAGAAGCTGGCCGAGCGTCCGCCCCGCTGTGTTCTCCTGCCCAACCTCATCGCCGAGTGCCGGGGTGTTCCGTCCGTCAACGACCTTCCGGACGCAGACCCACCGGCCCCAGACACCCTTGCTCGCCAGCAACGACGGCTGCTGGTTCACCGGCACAGTGGCCGCAAAGTAGCGGGTGTTGAACCGGCGGTGGGCGAAGTCCGGACTCAGCCAGTTCACCAGCGGCCTCAACAGGTCCGTCCGCACGGAGAGCCCCCGTTTGGCGAGCACCTCGGTGAAGGATTTCTCCTGCTCCGCCACCGCCACGCGCGCCCGCATCCATTCTGCCGTGGACGTCGCCTCCACCGTGCTGGAGAGGTCGGTCCCGGCCAGCAGGATGCCGGTTTCCTCGAACAGTTCGCGGATGGCGCCCACCACGTGGCGGCGCGCCAGTCCGACGTCGGCTGTCCCCATAAAGTCTGCCCAATACTGCGGTGAGGGGCCAAGCCATCCGACGGCGTCGTGGTCGGAAGCCTCCAACGAACCGCCCGGGAAAGCGAGGACACCCAACGGCGACGAGCCGGGACGGTAACCCAGCCAGGTCTCCAGCCCGGTGGGCGAATCACGCAGCAGCACCACCGAGGACGCAAAGCGCGGCGCACGGGGGGTCCGCTCGCCGTGTTCAATCCAGCTGCGGGCGGCCCCCTCAAGATCGGGGGGAAGGGCAAAGAGGCGTCGGGCTAACTGAGGCAAGGGAACTGACCTCTACGCGAATTCAGCGATCAGTTCGACTTCTACCGGCGAGTCGAGCGGAAGGACGGCAACGCCGACGGCGGACCTTGCATGCTGGCCGGCGTCGCCGAGGACCTTGCCGAGGAGTTCGGATGCGCCGTTGATAACGCCGGGCTGGCCCGTAAAGGACGGGTCGGAGGCTACGAAGCCGACAACTTTGACAATCCGGGTGATGCGGTCAAGGTCGCCGATGACGCTTTTGACGGCGGCGAGTGCGTTGACTGCACACACGGCGGCATACTGCTTGGCAGCTTCCGGGGAAACCGTGGCCTCGTCCGAGGCGCCTTCGGCACCGGAGGACACCTTGCCGGTCTCCTCCAGTTTGCCGCCGATAAACGGCAACTGGCCGGAGGTGTAGACGTGGTTGCCCGAGATCACCGCAGGAACGTAGGCCGCCACCGGGGCGGCCACGTCAGGCAGGGTCAGCCCGAGCTCGGCAAGGCGCTGCTCGACGGCGGACGGCGCGCCGGTGACGGCGGTGCTGTGGGCCTGCGTTCCGGAGACCGCCGGTGCGCCCGGAGCGGCGGATGGTGTGGTGCTCATGGCTACTGCTTCTCCCGCTTCAGGTACGCAACCAGGCCGTTGCCCTCGGGGCCCGGGACTACCTGGACAAGTTCCCAGCCGTCGTCACCCCACTGGTCCAGAATCTGCTTCGTGGCGTGGATAATGAGCGGAATCGTGGCGTACTCCCATTTGGTCATGAGCTAAAGCCTAGTCCTTGCCGGTAAAGTGGAAAACATGGCGACTGGTAAGAACCCTCTATTTGACACGGCCACCACCCTCGGAAAGATCCTTCTTTTCCTGGGCGTGAGCGCCGTTTGCGGTGTCCTGGTGGCGGGACTGCTAGTCCCCGCGGCCGCCGTTACCGGCAGTTCGGCCAGCGGATCGATCAAGTTCTTCGAGACCCTGCCGGCCGAACTGCAGGTGGACCCGCCCAGCCAGTCGACGACGATCCTGGCCTCCGACGGCAGTGTGATCGCCAGCCTCTTCGCGGAAAACCGCACCAAAGTTTCCCTCGACCAGATGTCGCCGTTCGTCAAGGACGCAGTCATCGCCATCGAGGACAGCCGTTTCTACGAGCACGGCGGCGTGGACACCACCGGCATCATGCGCGCCCTCGTCAGCACCGCGCGCGGCAACAAGCAGGGCGCGTCGACCATCACGCAGCAGTACGTCAACAACGTCATCAACTCCTCCCTCGAGGCCGAGGGCAAGGGCGACCAAGTCCTCCTCAACGGCGTGAACAAGGGCGTCGGTGACAAACTGCGGGAAATGAAGCTCGCCATCGCCCTGGAGAAGAAGCTCACTAAGGAGCAGATCCTCGAGGGCTACCTCAACATCGTCTTCTTCAACCGGGATGCTTACGGAATCGAAGCCGCTTCGAAGTTCTTCTTCAGCACCACCGCCAAGGACCTCAGCCTCCCGCAGGCTGCGCTGCTGGCCGGCCTGGTTAACAGTCCGTCGTTCTACGATCCGATTACCAACCCGGAGAACGCTAAGGTCCGCCGCGACCTGGTGCTCAAGGCGATGCTCACGCAAGGCAAGATCCAGCAGGCGGCCTACGACAGCGCCGTCGCCACTCCGGTGGAAACGAAGGTTACGCCGGCGCGCCAGGGCTGTGCCTATTCGGCGACCGCCCCATATTTCTGCGACTACGTGCTGCACCTGCTGCTCAACAACCCGGCCTACGGCGCCGACGCCGATGCCCGGGTCCGGAAGGTCTTCCGCGGCGGCCTGACCATTAAGACGACGCTTGACCCCAACGCCCAGGCCGTGGCCCAGGCCCAGGTTGAAGGCTCCGCCGGGGCGAACCCGGATAAATGGGGCGCCTCCCTTGTCTCCGTGCAGCCCGGTTCCGGCAAGATCATCTCCATGGCCCAGAACACCCAGTTCCTGGAGGCCGAAGGCAAATTCAACAACGTGATCAATTTCAACGTTGACATGAAGGACGCCAAGGGCAACGACCTCGGCGGACTGGGCGGCTTCCAGCCCGGTTCCACGATGAAGCCGTTCACCTTCGCCGAATGGCTCGACGAGGGCCGGTCCATGAACACAGTCCTCAACGGCGCCGTGCGCAGGTACCCGTTGAACTACAGGTGGCGGAACACCTGCCCCGCACCGGTGGACGGGGCCTACAACACGGCGGAAAAGGGACTCGGCGCGGCCGATGACCTGCAGAACGCCGAAGAGGGCTACTACAAGAACATGACAGTCGTTGACGGCCTGGCGAACTCCATCAACACGATGACCTTCGCAACCGCGGCACAGGTGGACCTCTGCGGGATCCAAAAGATCGTCGACGCCGTCGGCATCCACGCCGGCCAGACCAACGAGCCGGTGCCCATGACGACCTTGTCCAACCTGATCGGCGCCACCCAGACCTCGCCGCTGACCATGGCCAGCGCGTTCGCGACCTTCGCCAACGACGGCAAGTACTGCGAGCCGATCGCCATTGAGTCGGTAACTGACGCGACCGGTGCAGCCATGCCGGCACAGGCCCCCAGCTGCCGCGACGCGATCAAACCGGAAGTCGCCCGCGGCGTGAGCTACGCGCTGCAGGAAGTCCTCAACCGCGGCTCCGGCTCGCTGATCCAGCCCCGGATCTCCACCCGGACCAGCTTCCCGATCGCGGCCAAGACCGGCACCAACGACCCCAACAACTCCACCTGGGTGGTCGGCTACACCTCCGGCCTGGCGACGGCATCGTGGTTCGGAGACGCACTCGGCGGCCAGGACCGGCCGGGACGCAACCTCACGTTCAACGGCAAGTTTTACCAGGCAATCGACGGGTATATGATTGCGGGTCCGCAGTTCTCGAACTACATGACCCAGGTGGCCCCGGCCTACGGCACCAACCCGTTCACGGCGCCGCCGTCGAACATGGTGACCGGCCCGGCACCGGCGCCCCGGCCGAGCACACAGTCGACGCCGGCACCGTCTGCCCCCGCTCCTGCCCCGGCTCCGTCCACACCGGCTGCGGCCCCCGCCCCGTCGGCGCCCGCTGAGCAGCCGGGCAACGCTGCCGCGCCCAAGCCGTGACGGCCCAAAACCAGTTAACCGGCCGCGCCCGACGCATCGGACGCGGCCTGGCCGTGTCCGCCGCGACCGGAGCCGCCACCGGCGCCGTCGCCGCCGGGTACGGGCTCTGGGAAAAGAACCAGTTTGTTGTGCGCGAAGAGACCCTGCCGATCCTCCCGGCCGGGTACGGTCCCATCCGTGTGCTGCACCTGAGCGATATCCACTTTGTCCCCGGACAGCACCGCAAGGCAGCGTGGCTGTCCTCGCTGGCCGGCCTGGAACCGGACCTGGTGGTGAACACCGGCGACAACCTCAGCCACGTCAACGCGGTGGACCCGCTTTTGGACTCGCTGCGTCCGCTGCTGAAGTTTCCCGGAGTCTTCGTCCCGGGGTCCAATGATTACTTCGCCCCGCGGCTGAAGAACCCGGCGTCGTATTTCCTGGGACCCTCCTCGAGCCCCAAGGGGCCGACCAAACTGGATTGGCCACGGCTGCGTTCGGGCTTTGGGATGGGCGGCTGGCTGGACTTGACCAACCGCTGCCAGTCCCTGGTGGTCAAAGGCTTGCGTCTTGACTTCTCCGGCGTCGACGATCCGCACCTGGGCCTTGAACGGTACGCCGGCTGGCCCCGCGGCACTAGGGGCCAGGATGCCAAACCGCACCTCCGGGTCGCGGTCATCCACGCCCCATACCAGCGCGTCCTGGACCACTTCACCGAGGACGGCGCCGATCTCCTGCTGGCCGGGCATACCCATGGCGGCCAGATCTGCCTGCCGGGGTTCGGTGCCCTCGTCGTCAACTGCGACCTCCCGACCTGGCGCGCCAAGGGCCTGCATGACTGGAACAGCAAGGGACGCACGACGCCGGTAAACGTCTCCGGCGGTATCGGCACCTCGCGCTTTGCCCCGGTCCGGATCGCCTGCAAGCCTGAAGCCGTGTTGCTGACGCTTACTGCGCAGCCCTGAGCCCGAGCCTCCGCCGCGCAGTGGACATGCCCGCCGGCAGCCTTCCCGGCTGGACATAATGGGCATATGTCCACCCTTCGCGCGCAGGAGTGGACATGCGCCGAGGGAAGCGCGGATTGTGTCCGCTCTCCGCGCCCGGAAGTGGACATGTCCGGTGGGGCAGCGGGGTTGATGTCCACTTTCAGCAGCCACGGGTGGACATGTCCCTGACGGGCCAAGCACCGTCCGAGCATTGCGGAACGTAATTACTGGACGAAATCCTGCCCTCCGCCGGTGTCCATGTGAACCGGCTCACGCAATGGCCTAGGGTAGTTGCTACAGGAAACTACATCCAGTTGCGCCGGCCCGCTGCCGTCGCGTGTGAAGAAGTCAGGCATGGCCCAGCAGACCTCATTTTTCTCCTCCATCAGCCGCCTTTACCCCCACGTTCAGCCGATTATTCCGCGGCTGGCCCTGGGCCTGCTTTCCGCCTTGCTGGCAAGCCTGGTGGCTCTGGCCATCCCCCAGGTGCTGCGGGTGCTGATCAACCAGTCCCTCCGGCCCGGCGGGAGTGCGGACGCAGTCTGGATCGCTTCCCTCGTTATTCTGGGCCTGGGCATAGCTGAAGCCGGCCTGGTAGCCCTGCGGCGGCAATTCGTGATCAACCCGGCCACCACTGTTGAGACCCGAATGCGGGTGTCCCTCTACGACCATCTGCAGGATCTGACAGTTTCCTTCCACGAACGCTGGGGCTCCGGTCAGCTGCTCTCCCGCGCCATGACGGACCTGAACTTCCTGCGCCGTTGGATGGCCTTCGGCGCCATTATGCTCGTGGTCACCACCCTGACGGTGGTGATCGGCGTTGTGGTGATGTTCACGATGAGCTGGCAGCTGGCCCTGATTTTCCTCGCCGCCGCAGTGCCGCTTATGATCAACGGTTTCCGTTTCCGCACCCGCTTCAGCAAGGTGGCGCGCCGCAGCGCGGACCAGGCCGGCGACCTCGCCACCACTGTCGAGGAATCGGTCCACGGGATCCGGGTGCTCAAGGCATTCGGCCGCAGCCGCGAGGCGTTGGAGAATTTCAACGAGCAGGCCGAAGGCCTCCGCCAGACGGAGATAGTTAAGGCCAAGCACCTGGCTACCTTCAGCCTGGTGGTCACCCTGCTGCCCGAGCTCGCCCTCGGCGCCGGCCTCGTCGCCGGTCTTATGCTCGCCTCCACCGGCGCGCTGAGCATCGGCGCCCTGGTGGCGTTCTTCGCCACCGCTGCCGTCATCGCCACTCCGGTGGAGTTCAGCGGCTTGCTTCTGGCCATGGCCCTGACCGCCAAGACGGCCGTGGACCGGCACTTTGAGGTGATGGACTCGGTGAACACCATCACCAGTCCCGAACATCCCCGCCGCCCCGAGGCCCTGACCGGCGCCCTGCGCTTCAACAGCGCCGGGTTCGCCTATGAGGACGCCCCGGACAAACCGATCCTCCGGAACATCAATCTTGACATCAGGCCCGGCGAAACGATGGCACTGGTGGGGATCACGGGCAGCGGCAAAAGCGCCTTGCTCCAGCTGGTGCCCCGGCTGCACGACGTCACTGCCGGTTCCATCACCATCGACGGGGTCGATCTGCGCGAATTCAGCGTCGAGGAGCTACGCACGGTTGTCGCCGTCGCCTTCGAGGACACCACCTTGTTCTCCAGCTCGGTCCGTGACAACGTGATGCTCGGCGCACCGGAAAACCACACGGCCGAGCGCCGCGAGGAGGCCCTCGCGGAGGCCCTCGACGTCGCCCAGGCCCACTTCGTATACTCGCTGCCGGACGGGCTCGACACCCTGATCGGCGAGGAGGGGCTCAGCCTCTCCGGCGGCCAGCGGCAGCGGCTCGCCCTGGCCCGCGCCATCGCTGCCGGGCCAAAGGTCCTGGTCCTGGACGACCCGCTCTCTGCCCTTGACGTCAACACCGAGGAACGAGTCGAGACCCGGTTGCGCGAGGTGCTCGCCGACACCACCACCCTGATCGTGGCCCACCGGCCGTCCACCGTGGCGCTGGCGGACCGGGTGGCGCTGCTGGAGGACGGCGGGATCGCCGCCGTCGGAACCCACACCGAACTGCTCGCGGCGAACCGCCACTACCGGCATGTGATCGCCAGCCTCGACCCGGAGCCCCGGGACCTGGACTCCGATCTGGTGGACTCGGACCTGACAAGCCTCAACGAAGAGGAGGTTTCCCGATGAGCAGCACAACTTTCGGCACCGCGAACGAGGACAACGCGCACCTGTCCAGGACCGAGAGCAAGACGGTGCGCCGCCGGTCCCTGGTCCTGCTTGGTTCGCTGATCCGCCCGGTCCGACGGCGGTTCTGGCTGACCATTGCCGCCGTGGTGCTGTCCCAGGCCGCACGGGTCGCCGGGCCGGCGCTGATCGCATTCGGCATCGACGGAGCCCTGCCGGCCCTGACTGCGGGCGACAACCTTCCGCTCCTGTTCACCGGCGCAGCCTACCTCGCAGCCGCCGTTGCGACGGCGGGCCTCACCGCCGTGTACGTGACCTCGACCGCACGGCTGAGCCAGGCGATGTTGCTCGACCTCCGGGTCCGGGTCTTCCGGCACACCCAGCGGCTCAGCCTCGAATTCCACGAAAAGTACACCTCGGGGCGCATCATCGCCCGCCAGACCTCGGACCTTGAGGCGCTGCGCGAACTCCTGGATTCCGGAATCAGCTCCCTGTCCTCGGGGATCCTGTTTATGCTCTTCACCGCGGTGACGGTGTTCGCCCTCGACTGGCGCAGCGGCCTGCTGATTCTGGCCGCAGGGCTGCCGATGTTCTTGCTGGCCCGCTGGTACCAGAAACACTCTCAGATCGCATTCCGTGAATCCCGCGCCGTCTCGGCCCGCCTGATTGTCCATTTTGTCGAAACCATGACCGGAATCCGGGCGGTCAAGGCCTTTCGGAAGGAACGCGACAACGCCGCACGGTATGCCGAACTCTCCGAGGACTACCGCCAGGTCACGGTCCGGTCCATCAATCTCAGCGGCATCTTCCAGCCCGGCCTGGTGCTGATCGGCAATGTCTGCGTCGCCGTCGTCCTGCTGCTCGGCGGTTTCCGGGTGCTCGGCGGAGACCTTGCCGTCGGTGTGCTGCTGGCCCTGATCCTGTCCACTAAACGCTTCTTCCAGCCGGTGGACCAGATGGCCATGTTCTACAACTCCTTCCAGAGCGCCCAGGCGGCGCTGGAGAAGGTCTCCGGGCTGCTCGAGGAGGTCCCCACCGTCCGGCCGCCCAAAAACCCGGTGGCCCTGCACCGGGCCAAGGGCACCATCGACTTCAACGGCGCCGAGTTCCGCTACGGCACCGGGCCGCTCATCATTCCCACCCTGGATCTGCATATTCCTGCCGGCCAGACGGTGGCCCTGGTGGGCCAAACCGGTGCCGGAAAATCCACCCTTGCTAAGCTGATCGCCCGCTTCTACGACGTCTCCGCGGGCTCCCTGACGCTAGACGGCGTGGATCTGCGGGAGCTGACGACGGCGGACCTGCGGCGCAACGTCGTGATGGTCACCCAGGAGGCGTTCCTGTTCAGCGGCTCCGTGGCGGACAATATCGCCCTGGGGCGTCCCACGGCCTCCCGGGATGAGATCGAAGCCGCCGCCAGGGCGGTAGGCGCGCACGATTTCATCCTGGCGCTTCCGGAAGGCTACGACACGGACGTCAACAAACGCGGCGGCCGGGTTTCGGCCGGTCAGCGCCAACTGATCAGCTTCGCCCGGGCGTTCCTGGCCCGCCCTGCCGTGCTGATCCTGGACGAGGCCACGTCTTCGCTGGACATCCCGTCCGAACGCCTCGTGCAGGCCGGCCTCGCGGGTCTGCTGCAGGGGGCCGGGGCGGACTCCGGCCGGACCGCCCTTATCATCGCGCACCGCCTGTCCACGGTGGAAACCGCCGACCGGGTGCTGGTGGTCCAGGACGGGCGGGTAGTCGAGGACGGCACCCCGGCGGAGCTAATCGGCGGCGGCGGACGCTTTGCCCGGCTCCACGGTGCCTGGAAGGATTCGCTGGTCTAGCCCTTCGGCGCAGCGAGACCCGCGGTTCGATTTCGCATCCGGGGCCACCATCGGATAGTCTTGTGAAGTTGCTTTTGAAGTAACGGATCGGGATGTGGCGCAGCTTGGTAGCGCGCGTCGTTCGGGACGACGAGGTCGCAGGTTCAAATCCTGTCATCCCGACCAATAAACAAGAGGGTCTTCCAACTGGAAGGCCCTCTTGTTGTATGTGTCCGGAATGTGAAACCCGACCGGGGGCGGGTGACGGGGATCGGGTGACAAAACAATGGCTCCGGGACATCGTGCCCCGGAGCCATCGAAGTGCCGCTGGCTACATCGGATCGGGCCAGTTGCCGACGTTGGTCGAGTAGACCATCGGATCTGGCCAGTTACCCACGGCCTGCGGTGCATTCATCGGGTCAGGCCAGTTGCCAACTGCCGTGACGCTGGTCCCAGCGGCGAAACCGGCAGACAGAACTGCCGGAGCGGCGGCGGTGAATGCCAGTGCGCCCGCCAGGATGGCGCCGGCAGCAATTTTCTTCAACATAGAGTTCCTCAATACGAGTTGGGGTCCTTACCAAGTCAGCACTACCCTTGTTGACATACATTGTAAAATGTTTTCCACAGAGCCTGTCAAGCATTTAGTACAAAGAGTGTCCGGAATGAGGAGGTATCCGTGGGGAACGGATTCGGTGAGAAGCTCCGAGCGGAACGGCTCGAGCGTGGCCTGACGCAGGCGGAACTGGGCCGCAATCTGTACTCTCCCAGCTATATCTCCCTCTTGGAGACCGGCCGCCGCGAACCGACCGCGGACGTGATCGAGGAACTCGCCCGGCGGCTGGAACTGGCACCTAAGGCGCTGGAAGCCTGGAGCCAGCCCGTATCCGTCAGCGACGCCGAATACGTGCTCTCCGGACTGTACGCCCGCCAGGCCTGGGACCTGCGGGATTATCCGCTGGCGGCCACCCATGCAGCCGCCGCAGCCCAGATCGCCCTGGAAGCCAAAAACACCAGCGCCTGGTGGAACATGACCTATATGCAGGCCGAATGCTTGATCAAACAGGGTCAGTGGCAGGAGTGCACGGACATCGTCCAGCGCCTGCTGGATCACCCGATGGCCGCCGAGTCGGCAGGCCTGGGCGTGCGGGCAAGGCAGATGCTCGCCGCAGCCTCACAGGGTCAAGGGCAGCTGGCTGCCGCCGTCGGACACGCCCAGGAAGCGGTGCGGCTCTGCGCACAGCTGCCCAAGGGCTCGACCCTGATCATCGGCGCGCTGCGCGCCCTCATCGGTGCGCTGGCCGAGAGCGGGCGGCTGGACGAGGCCTGGGAATACTGCCGGGCCATGAACGGGCAGATGGATGACCACTCCATGACCCAACTGGCCGGCGAAGTAGCCTGGGTGATCGGCAACGTGGCATTTATGCGCCATGACTACACCGAGGGCATCAGGCACCACGAACGTGCCTCCCGGTTGCTCTCCCCCGCCAACGACATCGACCTCTGGGCGCGGTTTAACAAAGCTTCCGCGGCCGTCCGGCTGTCCTCCGGCATTGTCGAGCCGGAAACCCTGAGCTCGATCGAGCGCGCCGAGCTGGCGCTCTCAATTGTGGGCGGCAACAAAACTGACGAACTTGAAGTCGCTTTTATCCGGGCCCGCTGGCTCTACCTGACCGGGGACATCGTGGCCGCAGTCCGGAAACTGCGCGACATCCACGCCGACAAGGACGCGCTCGCTAAGCACACCGCGGGCGAGGTCTCGCTGCTGCTCGGCAAAGCGCTCAAGGCCGCGGCCGAAGCCGAGGAAGCACTGGTCTACCTCGAGGAAGCCCAGAAGGAGTTCAGCGCCGCCGGCGCCTCGGACCGGGTCCAGCAGGCGATGGACGCCGTGCTGGAAATCCGGCTGGCCCAGCGCCGCGCTCAGGCCGCTGCCTTGGCCGGGACCCAGCACCGCGCGCCCGCGGAGGCCTAGGCGAACGTCCGGCCGGTGAGCTTTTCGTAGGCCTCGACGTAGCGGCCACGGGTCCGGACCACAACGTCCGCGGGCAGCGGCGGCGGCGGTGCGTCCGAGGAGCGGTCCCAACCGGATTCCGACGAGGTCAGCCAGTCACGGACGTACTGCTTGTCATAGGACGGCTGGGCTTGGCCGGGCTGGTAGGTGGCGGCATCCCAGAACCGTGAGGAATCCGGGGTGAGCACCTCATCGCCGAGGGTGACGACGCCGGAACTCGTGTCGACGCCGAATTCCACCTTGGTGTCGGCGAGGACGATGCCGCGCTGACGGGCAATTGCCTCGGCCTTTGTGTAGATCGCCAGCGTCAGCTCGCGCAGCGAGGAGGCGGCGTCGGCGCCCACGGTTTCCACAACGGCGTCGTAGGTGATGTTCTCATCATGCTCCCCGACCTCGGCCTTCGCTGAGGGGGTGAAGATAGCCTCCTCGAGCCGGGATCCGTCCACCAGCCCCTCGGGCAGGGGAATGCTGCACACCGTGCGGGACCGCCGGTATTCCTCGAGTCCCGAGCCGGTGAGGTAACCGCGGGCGATGCATTCGACCGGGAACATCTGCAGTTTTTTACAGATCATCGCGCGGCCCTCCACGGCGGCCGGCACCCCGGCCTCGACAGTTGACGCGAGCACATGGTGCTCCACGCCGAGCTGCTCGAACCACCACAGGCTCAGCTGGGTCAAAATGCGGCCCTTATCCGGGATCTCGCTGGCAAGGACGTGATCGTAGGCGCTGATGCGGTCGCTGGCGACGACCAGCACGCAGTCCTGGCCGATGCGCTCCGTGATGGACCCGTCCGCCGGAACGTAGAGGTCGCGGACCTTCCCCGAGTAGATGTGCTTCCAGCCGGGAAGATCCACCGCGGCGGTGTCCAGGCCGCCGCCCGGGGCGGACGGCGCGGGTTCGGCGGCTTCCGGCACGCCGGATTCGGAGGTGCTCATGCTCAAGCCTTCGCTTTCTGGGCTGCGGAGGTTCCGCGGTTCTGAACGCTAATCTCACCGCGGGCCGCTTTGCCGCCGATATCCGTGCGGAACTGGCTGCCCTCCAGCTGGACCAGTTCGACGCCGTCGTACGCGCGTTCCCGCGCCTCCACCAGGTCCGCGCCGAGAGCTACTACTGCCAGCACCCGCCCGCCGGCGGACACAACTTTGCCTTCGTCGTCAAGCCGGGTGCCGGCGTGGATCACGTGGACACCCTCGATCGACTCGACTTTTTTGAGCCCCCGGATCCGGTCGCCGGTGCGCGGCTCGTTCGGGTAGTTTTCGGCAGCGACGACGACGGCGACTGCGGTTTCCTTGGACCAGCGCAGCGGCTGGACCTTATCCAATTCGCCCTTGGCGGCCGCCATCAGCAGCCCGCCCAGGGGCGTCTTGAGGCGGGCCAGGACGGCCTGGGTCTCCGGATCGCCGAAGCGTACGTTGAATTCGATCACGCGGGTACCGCGGGAGGTCAGGGCCAGGCCGACAAACAGCACGCCGACGAACGGGGTGCCGCGGTGCGCCATCTGGTTGACCGTAGGCTGGGCAACGCGGTCCAGGACTTCCTGGACGAGGCCTTCCGGCGCCCATTCCAGCGGGGTATAGGCGCCCATTCCGCCGGTGTTGGGTCCTTCGTCGTTGTCGAAGATCCGTTTGAAATCCTGTGCCGGGGACAGCGCCACGGTGTTCACGCCGTCGCAGAGGACAAAGACGGACACCTCCGGGCCGTCGAGGAACTCCTCGATCACAACGGTGCCGCCGGCATCGAAGCAGCTCTGCGCGTGGGCGAGGGCCTCCTCCCGGTTGCTGGTGACAACAACACCCTTTCCCGCGGCGAGTCCATCATCCTTAACAACGTAGGGGGCGCCAAAGATATCGAGGGCGTCCGCGGCTTCACCGGCGTTGGACGCCACCCGGGCCATGGCGGTGGGGACGCCCGCCTCGGCCATCACTTCCTTGGCAAAGGCTTTGGAGGCCTCGAGCTGGGCTGCGTCTTTGCCGGGACCGAAGACGGGGATGCCCGCGGCACGGACGGCATCGGCGACTCCGGCGGCAAGAGGCGCCTCGGGGCCGACCACCACCAGATCCACTGTGAGCCTGGCGGCCAGCGCCGCGACGGCGGCGGGATCACTCGCGTCAATGGTGTAGGTGGGGACCAGCTTGCTGATGCCGGCGTTGCCCGGGGCCGCGTGGACCTCGGACACAACAGGGTCGGCAAGCAAGGATCGGACAATGGCGTGTTCGCGGCCGCCGGGGCCGATGACAAGTACCTTCACAGTTCCCAAGAGTACGTTGTGGACCGTGCAGGCTCCTAAGCTGTGACCGCCGCAGCACATGCCCAGCCCCGGCCGTGCCCACTGGACATAATGCCAACATGCCCATCCCCGCGCCTACCCGGCGGACATGTCCCTCCTGGGACGGCGGGCCATCCGGTGCAGAGGCCGCTACGAATTTCCGGTATGGACAAGCCCAGCACGCACAGACTCCGCGCGGATGAACCCGGCACAGCGAACGCCCGGCGGAAGCAGCCGGTCGTTCGCACCCCGGCGAAGGCGTTGTCCGGCCCCACCGGCCTGGCCGCGCTGGCCGGCGTCGCTGCAGCCGCCGTCGTCCTGTCCGTAGCGGAACTCATCGGCGCGTTCTTCACGGCGCGGGCGACGCCGCTGATCGCACTCGGCTCGACTTTCATCGACTTCACGCCGTCGTGGATGAAGGATTTCGCGATCGCCACCTTCGGCACCAATGACAAGCTCGCGCTATTCGTCGGTATGGCGGTTTCCATCCTGGTGCTCGCCTGTGTCCTGGGCGTTGTGGCCTACCGCAGGTGGGCACTCGGCGTCGCCGGCGTTCTGCTGATGGGCGCGGTCATCGTCGCCAGCGTCGTGACCCGGGCCGGGGTGCGGCCGGTCGACGCGATTCCCGCCCTGATCGGCACCGTTGCAGGACTCATCGCGCTCCGGATCCTCGTGACCCGGCTGTGGCGGATGCAGCAGTGGCCGGACCGGGCGGCCGACATCGCAGCCAAGGAACCCGAACGCCCCGCCACCAGCCGCCGCGCTTTCTTCGCCGCGACCGGGGTAACCGCCGCAGCCTCCGCCATCGCCGCGACCGGCGGGCGCCTGCTCAGCTCGGCCCGCAGCAACGTGGCGAAGGCCCGCGAATCCCTCCAGCTCCCCGCCCCGGCGGAACCCGCCGCCGCCGTCCCCGCCGGCGTCCAGTCCAGGGCAGCCGGGGTCACGCCGTGGCTGACGCCGAACACGGACTTTTACCGCATCGACACGGCGCTGAGTGTGCCGGAAATCAACGCCCAGGACTGGGAGCTGCGCATCCATGGCCTCGTGGACCGGGAAATCAGGCTCAGCTTCCAGGACCTGCTGGACGCGAAGCTGATCGAATCGCACGTCACTTTGACCTGCGTTTCCAACCCGGTGGGCGGGAACCTGGCCGGTAATGCCAAATGGTTGGGCATGCCCATCCGGGATGCACTCGCTATGGCCGGGCCCAAAGAGGGTGCCGACATGGTGCTCTCCACTTCAATCGACGGCTTTAGCGCCTCGACTCCGCTGGAGGTCCTGCAGGACGACCGGGACGCCATGCTGGCGATCGGCATGAACGGTACAGCCCTGCCGCTGGAACACGGCTACCCGGTGCGGATGGTCGTCCCCGGGCTGTACGGTTTTGTCTCCGCCACCAAATGGGTGGTGGACCTGGAAGTCACCCGTTTCGCGGACAACAAGGCGTACTGGACCCAGCGCGGCTGGTCCGAGCGGGGCCCCATCAAGACCATGGCCCGGGTGGAAGTCCCGAAGTCCTTTGCGAAGGTACCGGCCGGACGAGTCGCGATCGGCGGCACCGCCTGGGCCCAGACACGTGGCATCACCAAGGTTGAGGTGCAGATAGACAACGGCCCCTGGATCGAGGCAACCCTCGCCGGGGAGGCCTCACTCATCAGCTGGCGGCAGTGGTCCCTGGATTGGGAAGCGACACCGGGGCCGCACTACATCAAGGCCCGCGCCACCGACGGCACCGGCGAAGTCCAGACGGATAAACGTGCCGATCCGGTTCCGGACGGCGCGTCTGGCTGGCAGTCGCTGATGGTGACCGCGGAATAGCGCAGGTATCCCCGCCGGGCACCTTAGACTTGCTCCATGCCCTTGAATTCGCATGCCACGTTTACCGTCGAGTCCGCCGTCGAACTGGCCGTCGTTGAGCGCAGCGGCTTCGTGGAGTCCCGGCACATCGGTTCCGCCGTGCTGATCGCCGGTGACGGCACCATCGTCACCGAGCTGGGCGACATCACCACTCCGATCTTCGCCAGGTCCACGCTCAAACCGTTGCAGGCCATCGCGTCCATGCAGTCCGGCGTTCCGCTGCGCGGCGCGCAGGCAGCTATCGCCTGCGGCAGCCATGTCGGCTCGCTGGATCACATGGACGTCGTCGAGGGCATGCTCAAGGCGGCGGGGGTCACCGAAGAGCAGCTCCAGTGCCCGGCCGCCTGGCCCGAGGATGAGGACGCCCGGAACTGGCTGGTCCGCTCCGGGCGGGGCATGTCCAAACTTGCGTTCAACTGCTCCGGAAAGCACGCGGCTTTTCTTTGGGCCTGCACCGAAAACGGCTGGGACACGCACAGCTACCTTGAACCAAATCACCCGCTGCAGCAAAGCATCAGGTCGGTAATCGAGGAATACTGCGGCGAAAGCATCGCCCACCTCGGCATTGACGGGTGCGGCGCCCCGGTGGCGGCCGTCTCCCTGACCGGGCTGGCCCGGGCCTTCTCCAAACTGGCCAAGGCCCCCGGGGACAAGAACTCCAACGCCCGCGCCGCCACGATCGCCACGTCGATGCTTGATTATCCGTGGGCGGTGCAGGGCACGGGCGAGCCGAACACGATCGTTATGGACGATCTGGGCATCCTCGCCAAGATCGGCGCTGAGGGTGTGCTGGTGATGGCCACCCCGACCGGGGCCGCAGTGGCCCTCAAGGTCCTCGACGGCAACATCCGGGCCACCACGCTCGTCGGCTTGACCCTGCTCGCAGCCGCCGGCGCCGTTGACGTGCCGGAAGTGGCCAGCGTCCTGGACAAGGTGGTCTCCCCCGTTCTCGGCGGCGGCCGCCCGGTCGGCAAAATCCGCCTCGGCAACGCCGTCTCGGCGCTGCTGGACTAGCCATGGCCGTCGCCCGACGCCGGATCGCCATCGAGGAGGGCCGCGCAGCCCTCGCCGTGTGGCAGGCAGCCAACCCTCCGGCGCCGGAGGTTTCCGCACCCGCCGGCCAGGACGCCGGCCCTCCCGTCCCCCGCAGCACCCTCGCAACGGCGGTCCGCTACTGCCTGGAGGAGGTCACCGCGCGGGCACCGGGAAACTCCGTGGAGGTGCGGGTTCCGCCGTTCGGTGTCACGCAGTGCGTGGCGGGCCCGCGGCATACCCGAGGTACTCCGCCGAACGTTATCGAGTGCGACGCCGCCACCTGGCTGGCGATGGTCAGCGGGCAATTGAGCTGGGCAGAGGCCGTCGCCGCCGGGCAGGTGGCAGCGTCAGGGCTCCGTGCGGACCTATCCGGACTGCTGCCACTCTAGGGGGGCCGCTTTTTTCGCTGCTAACCGCGCCCGATGAACGGCATCCCGGCGGCGGTGACCACCAGGGATCCGACGCTGGCGGACGGCGGCATCCCGGCCATCAGCAGCACTGCACGCGCCGCGTCGTCGACCGGGAACGTCGGCTCCACACGGCTGCTGCCGTCGGCCTGGACGGCTCCTGAGCCGACTCCGATGGTGTCCATCAGTTCCGTGGCCGTATTGCCGATGTCGATCTGCCCGCAGGTGATGCCAAAACCACGGCCATCCAATTCAATGCTTTTGGTCAGCCCGGTCAGGGCGTGTTTGGTGACCGTGTACGCCACCGTCCGGGGCCGGGGCGAATGCGCGGCGATGGAGCCGTTGTTGATGATCCGGCCGCCCTGCGGCGTCTGTGCCTTCATGGCCCGGACGGCGGCAGCGGCGCACAACAGGGAGCCGGTCAGGTTAACTGCCACGGTGGCGTCCCAGTCCGCGATGCTGATCTCGTCCACGGATGCGGCAGGGCCGAAAACGCCGGCGTTGTTGAACAACACGTCCACCCGTCCCCAGCGCCCAAGGGCGGCCGCGAACAGCCGTTCGACGTCCTCCGGCACCGTAACATCGCACGGAACAGTCAGTGCCTGGGCATGACCTGCCCCGGTCTCAAGCAGTTGTGCTTCCCGGCGTCCGGCCAGCACCACCCGGTACCCGTCGGCGAGCATAAGTCGGGCGACGGCCCGCCCGATCCCCGAGCCGGCGCCGGTGACGATGGCGATCCGGCCGGGCAACTGATGTCGTGTCATCAGTCCAGCGTATGCCGGGTTGGCGTTTCACGGCAGTGATCCGGGCAAACATTGCTGCCATGTGTCACCGCGTGAGGGGCCGGCCGGCGTCCTTCCTGCCGGAGCGCTGTCCGGCACGGTAGCCAAACCAGAACGCGAACGTGGCGACGCCAAGTCCGATCAGCGCGAGGCCCGCCCATTTCCCGGCGTCCATGATCGTCAGGGCCTGGGGGGTGAAAGTCTGCTGGGACAGCGGGGCGTAGGCGAACCAGCCGAAACTCTCCTGCTGCACCGGCTGCAGGATCAAGACCAGGCCTACCGTCAGCAGCGCCAGGCCCGCAAGCGGCGCGGCGAACCGGGCCGGCCGGAAGCGGCGCCGCGGGTCGGAGACTGTGCCCTCTGTCGGATCCATGGACATACTGTAACCGGCCGCCGGCCGTCTTTGCCGCTAGCTCCGCCTGGTACGGGCTGCCAGCTGACCGATCGCACTGCCGGCAAGATTTTCCAGCAGTGCCCGGGGGCTTGAATGGACTTCGACGGCGCCGGCGTCCCGGAGTTCGGCTTCACCGGTGCCGCCGCAGGTGAGCCCGATGGCCGGGATCCCGAGTTCCCGGGCGGCGTAAATATCCCAGACCGCATCGCCCACGTAAACGGCGTCCGAGGCCAGCACGTCAACGGCCCGGAGCGCGGCCACGAGGATGTCAGGGGCCGGTTTGCTCTCCTTCGCGTCTGCAGAGCTGGTGGCGGCGTCGATGAAGGCGTCGGCACCAATCGTGGTTCGCAGTACTTCGAGGTCGCGCTCCCGGGCCGAGGATGCCAGCGCCACGGCCAGGCCGCCGTCGTGGCAGGCCGCCAGTAGCTCGCGCGCTCCCTCCAGCGGACGCAAAGCGGGCCAAAAGGTGGAAAACACTGCGGCATGGGAGGACATGATGGTGCCGTCCTCGGTGGTGTCCCGGTCAGCCGGCAGGAGCTTGCCGAGGATCCTGTCCCCACCCATCCCGATCAGGCGATGGATGTCCGCCATCGGCACCTCGTATCCTGCCTGCCGGAAAGCCTGCCACCAGGACAGGGTGTGGAGGTACGAGGAATCGACTAAAGTGCCGTCGACGTCGAACAGTACGGCGGCCTTGCCGGCGCCACGGCGCGCGGCAGAAGTCTGGGGAGCTGAGGCGTCCTGGCCACGGCTGGCTTCGGGACCTGATTCAGTGATGAGCCCGCGCTCGCTTTCCCGCAGCCAGCGATCCGCCGGAGAGCACGGTTCCGCGGCTGGTGCCGCCCGCGCTCCTACGGGGCACCTTGCCAAATGGCACGGCCTGCGCTGCCAGCCGCCCGGCACTGCGGTCCCGGATAAGTCCTGTGCCGGCGATTTCACGGGCCTGAGCGATGCCCGCCACGGCAGCCCTCTTCGTGGGGAAAGTGACCGAAACAGCCATCAGGCTGCCCGCGCCGTCAAGCATTCGAATCCGGTAGCCGCCGTCAGGCGCGTCCACGACCTCAAAATATCCAGCCATCGCACTCTCCTAATAATCCTCTATCCCAACGCCGGGATATATAGTAAGTGTACTTATCTAAGCGATGGATGAAAAGCTGTCCGGCTCAACCCGGGGGCCATGCACGGCCAACTCATCGGCCCGGATCACTGGCCGGGATGCGGGCTGGCGCCGCCGGCAGGCCATCGTCCTGCAGGATCAGGGCGCTCATCACGAGGGCAAAGTGGCTGAACGCCTGCGGCGTATTTCCCAACTGCCGCCCGTCCTCGAGGCTCCATTCCTCACTCAGGAGTCCGACGTCGTTGCGCAGCGCCAACAGGCGTTCGAACAGTTCCCGCGCCTCGTGGTGTCGACCCGCCCCCACAAGCGCCTCGACCAGCCAGAAAGAACAGGCGAGGAATACCCCTTCCCCGCCGGGCAGCCCGTCCCGGGATTCCTCCGGCTTGTAGCGGCGCACAAAACCGTCGTGGGTCAGCTCCCGCTGGATGGCATCAATTGTCCCGATCACGCGCGGGTCATCCGGAGACAGGAACCCGACGCGCGGGATGAGCAACAGGCTCGCGTCGAGCTCGGGCCGTCCGTACGACTGGACAAAGGTGTTTCGTCCAGCATCAAAGCCATTGGCCATCACGTCGGCATGGATGGTGTCCCGGAGTTCCTCCCAGCGGTCCGCGGGTCCGGGCAGGCCGAACTCCCGGACGCCGTTGACCATCCGGTCGGCCGCCACCCAGGCCATCACCTTGGAGTGGGTAAAATGCCTTCGTGGCCCGCGCATCTCCCAGAGTCCGTTGTCGGGCTCCCGCCAGACACTCTCGAGGTGGTCCATCAGTGCGAGCTGCACGTCCCAGGAGTCATCGGTGCCGGCCAGCAGCGAGGTGCGGGTCAGGGAGAGGCCATCCAGCACCTCGCCCCAGACATCAAGCTGCAACTGTCCCGCCGCCCCGTTTCCGGTCCGGACCGGCGCTGAGCCCTCATACCCGCGCAACCACGGCAGCTCCGTTTCGGGCAGCCGGCGCTCGCCGTGGATGCCGTACATGATCTGGAGTTCCTGCGGGCTTCCCGCCACCGCCCGCAGCAGCCATTCGCGCCAGGCGGCTGCCTCGTCCGTATACCCCGCCGCGAGCAACGCCTGGAGGGTCAGGGTGGCATCACGGAGCCAGCAATAGCGGTAGTCCCAGTTTCGCTCGCCGCCGAGCTCCTCCGGCAGCGAAGTGGTCACGGCCGCCACAATTCCTCCCGTGGGGGCATATGTCAGCGCCTTCAGGGTGATCAGTGAGCGCTGCACAACTTCACGGTAGGGTCCGGTAACCGTGCACCGGGCAGACCAGCGCTGCCAGAAGGACTCCGTCGAGGCCAGCGCCTGTTCCGGGTCCACCGCGCGGGGCCGCCCCAGGTGTCCCGGCGTCCAGGTCAGGACGAACGGTACCCTCTCCCCGGCCTGGACGGTAAAGTCGCTGATGGTCTGCATACGTTCGCCCCGCAGCGGCGCCTCGGTCACCAGGTAAGCCGCATCGGGGCCGGCGACGGCGCTGATCCCACGCTCGTCGCGCCGGACCCACGGGACGATGTGGCCGTAGTCGAAGCGCAGCACCAGCTCGCCGCGCATCCGGACGGTGCCGGTGACGCCCACAACAATGCGCACAATGTCCGCCGCCCCGTCGCGGGGCGGCATAAAGTCGATGACCTTCGCCGTCCCGGTCGGCGTCACCCACTCTGTTTCCAGGACGAGGGTGCCCTCGCGGTAGCTCCTTCGGGTGCATTCACCGCCACCCTCCGGGGCCAGCAGCCAGCGCCCCGCCTCGGGCGAGTCCAGCAGCGCGCTGAAGCAGGCCGGCGAGTCGAAGCGCGGCAGGCAGAGCCAGTCAATGGAACCCTCGGTACTGATCAGGGCTCCGGTGTGGAGATCGCCAACAAGTGCGTAGTCCTCTATGCGAGCCATGGGACCTACAGTGCCACACTGGTTTGGCTTGGACCACCGAACTCGGCGACCGCCGCGCGCTCCGTGCAAAGCGCCGGGCTGCTGGACCATTTGCTGACCGTCGATGAGACCGCGGCGCTTCCACCCCCGGCGAATCGGGCCCCTGTGAGAGGGTTGAGGCATGGAATTGGCCTCACACCACACCTCCGGGCGGCAACAGGTCTCCGGCACCAGGGTTTTTCGCTTGGCGCACACGGTCTCAGACACTTTCAACAGTCTGCGATTGAAGACTGCCCGGCGCTGGAATTTTGCCCCCAAGACGGTCGCCTACCAAGGCTACGGGTCGACGAGCTGGGTCCGGGTGCTCGGCCGGGTGGTCCTGACCAGCACGCTCAACCCCGGGAGCCGGGCGGCACAGGCTGCCCGGAACGGAAACCAGAACATCCGCGGCTGGCGGGCGTTTACCTCCGTGCCGGTGCAGTATTCCACGGTGGAGATCGAGATCGGCGGGGTGACTGCCCGCGTGCAGGCGGATCGCGGCGGGCTGGTGGATACCGTGGTGCAGGTGGAGTTGGCCCCGGGGTGGCACACTGCCGTGCTGCGCGCCGAAGGGACCGAGCCGGCCACAGCGAAGATCTTCGTCATTTCCCCGGATACCAAGCTTGGAATCGTATCCGACATCGATGACACCATTATGGTCACCGCGCTCCCCCGGCCGTTCCTCGCGCTTTGGAACACCTTTGTGCTCAATGAACGCGCCCGGATGGCGACACCGGGCATGGCGGTGCTGATGGATAGGCTCACGTTGGAGCACCCGGACGCTCCGGTGATTTACCTCTCTACCGGGCCATGGAACGCGGCCCCCACGCTGGCGCGGTTCATCACCAGGAACATGTACCCTTCCGGTGCCCTGCTGCTCACGGACTGGGGCCTCACCCACGACCGATGGTTCCGCAGCGGCCCCGAGCACAAACGCCGCAACCTTGAACAGCTGGCCCAGGAATTTCCGAACCTGCGCTGGTTGCTCTTCGGCGACAACGGGCAGCACGACGAAGCGATCTATTCGCACTTCGCCCGGCAGCACGGCGAGTGTGTGGCCGCCATCGGCGTCCGCCAGCTCTCCGCCAGCGAGGCCGTCTTCGCCGGCGGCCATTCGAACACCGGGGACCATACCGGTTCCAAGGTTCCGTGGATCTACTCCCCTGACGGTGCCGGCATGGCGAAGGGCCTGCAGGACCTGGGCATTCTCTAAGCCGGCACTGCCTCCGCGCCGGGAACCACCGGGCTGGCGGCCCTGTTCCGGGCCGAGAGCACTTCCTGGAGCCAGTAGTACGATGCCTTCTTTGTGCGCGTCTGGGTCCCGCTGTCCACGTGCAGCAGCCCGAACTGCTGCTTAAACCCGCCGGACCATTCGAAGTTGTCCATCAGCGACCACACGTAGTACCCACGCAGGTCGATCGACTCCGCCGCACCGCCAGGAGACGTCGCCTCAATGGCAGCTGCAATGTGGTCCGCCAGGTAGCGCACGCGGCGTTCGTCCGGGATGACGAGCCGTCCCTCCGGGTCCCGGATTTCGAGGTCTTCAAAGCTTGCCCCGCCCTCGGTGATGTAGACCGGCGGAAGGTCGGGGTATCGCCTGGCCATTTCCGCGAGCGCGACTCCCATGTATTCCGGTTTGATGGGCCACCCGTAGGCGGTGGTCTCGGTGTCCGGGAACGATGTGATGTGGAACGGGGAGCCGGACGCCGAGCCGCCCAGGTCATCCCCCATCGCCTCCGCCATTCCCTTGGGCACTGCGCCATCGCCCGGTCCGGCTGCCACCCGGGTGGGCATGTAGTAGTTGAGCCCGTAAAAGTCCAGCGGCTGCGAGATCAATGCCATGTCTTCGCTGGACGGGTCGAAGGAGGAGAAGAATGCGGCGGTCCGGACGGCGTCGGGGTACTTGCCCAGCAGCACGGGGTCCGCGTAGAGCCGGTTCTGGGCCATGTCCATCAGCCCGGCGCCGATCTTGTCCAGCGGGTTGATAGATGCAGGCACCATCGGCGAATAGACGTTCGTGATCCCGATCTCGCCCGGCACCTTGGCTGCCCGGAGTGCCTGGAGCGCCAAGCCATGGCCCAACAACTGGTGGTGGACGCTGGGCAGCGCCTTTAGCATCAGGGCTTCCCCGGGAGCGTGCAGCCCGAGCATGTAGCCGTTGGTACTGACGGTGGCCGGCTCGTTGACGGTTACCCAACGGGACACCCGGTCCCCGTAGGCGGCCGCCGCGATCGCGGCAAAGTCTCCCAGCCGGTAGGCCGTGTCGCGGTTCATCCAGCCGCCGGCGTCATCGAGCTCCAGCGGCGTATCCCAGTGATACAGCGTGGCCATCGGTGCGATCCCATTGGCCAGCAGCAGGTCAATCAACCGGTCGTAGAAGGCGAGGCCTGCCGGGTTGACCGGGCCACTTCCGCCGGGCTGGACGCGTGACCAGGACAAGGAGAACCGATATGAATCGATCCCGAGCTCCTTCATCAGGGCCACGTCTTCCGGCATCCGGTGGTAGTGGTCGCAGGCTATCGCGGGGCTGTGGTCCTCCACGATCGATCCGGGCTTGGCGGCGAACACGTCCCAGCCCGAGGGGCCGCGACCGTCCTCATCCAGTGCGCCTTCGATCTGGAAAGCCGCGGTCGCCACTCCGAGGGTGAAGCGCGGCGGCAGCAGGGCGGCCAAGCCCTTGGCGGAAGCATTCATCGGCCGGTTCCTCTTTGTCGTTTCAGGCAGTTGACTGATTTTACGCCGCTCCGAATCGCCGCGCCACGGGCTTCGGCTCAGTGCCCCGGACGACGCGGCAGCGGTCCGGTGTCAACCCTGGCTGGTGTCGGTTTTGGAAAGCGTTCCGGTGACGGGTTCCCCGTGAACGCGGGCAGTGCGCCAGGTGTCCAGGGCGATCACCCCGCCGAGGACCACCAACGAGATGGAGAGCGAGGCCAGCGCGTCAGTCAACCAGTGATAGCCCAGATAGAGCCTGCTGATCGCGGCAAAGAAGATCCCGACGCCGGCCAGGATAAAGCCCCATCCGGCGCCTGCACGGCCGGGTCGGCGGGAGAAGATCAAAAAGGTGCTGACAAGGAGGAAGTCGCAGGCGCCGAGAACGTGCCCGGACGGGAAGGAAAACGTGAAGTCGGCGCCGAAGAGCATCAGGTCTACGGGCGGGCGCTGTCGTTCGACAATGCGCCCGATGATCTGGGCAAGGATCACGCCGGTGAGCATGGCGCCGGCAAGGAGCATCGGGCGCCAGGCGTGCTTGGCGAACAGCCCCCAGGCCACCGTCACCACCAGGACGATGACCGGCAGGGCAACGGGGCCGAAGATGACAGCGAGGATGATCATGATCGTTGTAAGTGGTTCGGAGCGGAGGGCCACGAGCCCGGACCGGACAGGTTCGTCGCCCGCCGTGAGGCCGCCATGAAGGAGGACACCGGCAAGGATTGCGGCGAACAGCACGGCGCCACACACTACGAGGCCGACGGCGGTCCGATAGAGGCTTCGTCGGTCCTGCACGCTCAGGTAGCGTTCTTCGACCACAAATTTGTCGTGGAAGACCCGCCACCGTCCGGGCGACTTTCCCGTGATTTCCTTTGACATTCCTGCATCCGCCCTGCACTGTTCGTGGACATTCCGTCCGTGCAGAATATCCCGACTCCGGGTTCTCCTCCGTTTAACTGCGCTGCGGACCCGCCGGCCCGGTCGCCGGTAGCCTAAAACGATGGGCGCCATGAATGAACTAATCAACAACAGCGTGGTCGGCTCGCTGGAGCGCATCCTCGCCGCGGCCGGCCCGGCCATCCGCCTCCCCCGCCTGGCCGAAGCAGCCGGGCACCTCGACGAACTGAGCCTGCGCGAACGCACCGATCACCTCAGCCGCGCGCTGCTCACCGACCTGCCCGGCGGCTACCAGGCAACGGCGGCCATCTTCCGCCGGGCACTCGCTGAGCCGGACTTCACCGGCTGGATGATCTGGCCCGTGGGCGAGACAGCGGCCACCCTCGCCCTGGCCAGGACGGGCCCGGGCGATTTCGCGGACTGCCTGGCCCTGCTTGCCGAGCTGACTCCGCGGCTCAGCAGCGAATTCGCGATCCGGCGGCTTCTTGCCGCCGACCTGGAGCGGGCACTGCCCGTCATTCAGACCTGGACCTCGCACCCGGATTGGCACGTCCGACGCCTCGCCACCGAAGGCACCCGGGCCTACCTGCCCTGGGCAGTGCGCGTTCCGGCGATCATCGAGCACCCCGCCGCCACCTTGCCAATCCTCGAATCCCTCTACCGGGACCCGGTCGAGGACGTCCGTCGCTCGGTAGCCAACCACCTGAACGATCTGGCCCGGCACGCCCCCGAGGAGGTAGTTGCCACCGCCCGCCGATGGATGGCCGCACCCGACGCGGACACCTCCAGGGTGGTCCGCCATGGACTGCGAACCCTCGTGAAGAAGGCCCATCCCGGGGCGCTCGAGCTGTTGGGGTTTGCGCCTGCCTCGCTCGCGGTGACACCGCTGCGCCTGGACCGCACCGTCGTCGAACTTCCCGGCGAACTCGGCTTTTCCTTCGAGCTCGCCAACACCGGGACCGCGGAAGCCCGGCTCGCCGTCGATTACGTGGTGCACTACGCCAAGGCCAATGGATCCCTCGCCGGGAAAGTCTTTAAGCTCGGAACTGCCGTCCTCGGGCCAGGCGAGTCCCGGACCTTCTCAAAGCGTCACGCCTTCCGCCAGATGACCACCAGGGTCCACCATTCCGGGGACCACTTACTGCAGCTGCAGGTGAACGGGGTCCGCTTTCCGTCGGCCGGATTCACTCTGCTGGCGTAGCAGCACGGCCGCCTGCGCCAGCCGCAGGTTTTCGACAGATGCCGGCCGGTCCTTGCTGTGAGCCGCTTCACACTGTAGTTTAATCATCACTTGTAGCTTAATCAGCAACTTGTGATGCTTATTGAGCAACTCACGCAGGAATTTACGCTGGATGGAGAACACCATGTCCGAGGCACAGCACACCGCCGCCCGCAGGAGACAAACCCGGGGCAAAGTCACCGAAGTGGAAACCTACGGCATTGAGCGGATTCCGGAGAAGGACCGCAACGCAAGCCCCCTTGACCTGTTCAGGGTGTCGTTCGGCGGTGCCAACACCTTCGCGACAGCGTTCCTGGGTGCGTTCCCCATTCTGTTTGGACTCTCCTTCTGGCAGGGCCTCGCCGCAACAGTCACGGGGCTGGTGGTCGGTGCCCTCCTGCTGGCGCCGATGGCTGTCTTCGGGCCTACCAACGGAACCAACAACGCTGTGTCCTCCTCCGCCCATCTGGGGGTTCACGGCCGGGTGGTTGGATCATTCCTCTCACTCCTGACAGCCATGGCATTCTTTTCGATCTCCGTCTGGAGTTCCGGCGATGCCCTGGTGGGCGGCTTGAACCGACTGGTTGGCCTCCCGCAGGAGATGGGTTCCTTCGCCGTCGCGTACGGGGTCTTCGGTGTGCTGGTGCTCGCCGTCTGCGTCTATGGGTTTAAGTTCATGTTGCTCGTCAACAAGATTGCCGTCACCGCGGCCACGCTGCTCTTCGTCGTTGGTTTCATCGCCTTCGCCGGCGACCTCAACCTGAACTTCGAGGGCGCCTTCGGAACCGGGTTCGACGGCGTCGGCATCGCGGGCTTCATCCCCGCCTTCATCGGCGCAGCACTGATCGTGATGTCCAACCCGATCTCCTTCGGTGCCTTCCTGGGAGACTGGGCACGTTACATCCCCACCGACACACCCAAACGCCGGGTGATGGGGGCCGCGCTCCTCGCGCAGCTGGCCACCCTGGTGCCGTTTGTCTTCGGGCTCGCGACAGCCTCCATCATTGCCGCCAAGGCACCGGAGTTCATGGACCCGGCGGCTCCGAATTACGTCGGCGGACTGCTGGCAGTCTCCCCGGCCTGGTACTTTGTGCCGCTCTGCGCCATCGCCCTCATCGGCGGCATGTCCACCGGCGCGACCTCCCTCTACGGAACCGGCCTGGACTTCAGCAGCGTCTTCCCGCGCTTCAACCGGGTGCAGGCCACCCTGTTCATCGGCGTCCTGGCCATCGTCTTCATCTTCGTCGGCCGCTTCGCCTTCAACCTGGTCCAGAGCATCTCGACCTTCGCCACCCTGATCGTCACGTGCACCGCTCCCTGGATGGTCGTTATGATCATCGGCTTCATCACCCGCCGCGGCTGGTACGACGCAGACGCCCTCCAGGTCTTCAACCGCCGCCAGACCGGCGGCCGGTATTGGTTCAACCACGGGTGGAACCCACGCGGCATGGGTGCCTGGCTTGTCAGCGCCGCGGTCGGCCTGAGCATGGTCAACATGCCCGGCCAGTTCCAGGGGCCGCTGGGCAACCTGGCGGGCGGCGTTGACATCAGCCTGCCGGCATCGCTGGCGCTCGCCGCCGTCCTCTACCTCGGCATGCTGTGGATCTTCCCGGAACCGCGCGAGGTGTTCCCGGCCGCCGGGCCCCGCTGGATCCCCTCGAAGGACACCGCGGTCCGGCCGGTGCTGGACGCAGACGGGAACATCGTTCCGGCCGCTTTCGACGACGGTGCCAACGGTACCGGCGGCGCTGGCGACATCGATGCAACCGTGCCGCACCAGCGCAGTGGCCGTGAGCCGGAACTGGTGGCCGGGTCATGACCTGGATGGATCTTAGCGTGCCCCTGCGCACCGGGATGCCCGTCTACCCGGGCGACCCTGACGTCCGGATTGAAAGTGCGCTGACCGTTGACGCAGACGGCGCAAATGTCCTCTCGCTCGCCATCGGAACCCACTCCGGAACCCACGCAGATGCACCCCGGCACGTCAGTGACGAGTGGGAAGCCCTGGACGAGCTGCCGCTGGGCCTCTTCAGCGGCGCCGCTGAACTGGTGGATCTCCGCGGTGTGGATCGCGGCGCACCCATTACCGCGGCGCACCTCGCGGGGATCGCCCCGGCGAACAACGACGAACCGGGCGACGGCGAACCCGACGACGGCGGTCCGCAACGGATCCTGCTGCTGCGGACCGGGTTCGCCGGGGCCTGGGGAACTGCAGAGTACCTGGAGCACCCCTGGCTGGACGCCGCCGCGGCGCAGCTGATCATCGACCGCGGCTATCGGGCAGTGGGCCTCGATGCCCTGAGCGTGGATCGCACCCCGAACGCCGGCCACGATACTGGGGCAGCCGACCACGGGTTTCCGGCCCACAACATCCTGGCCGGGAACGGCTGCATCATTGTGGAAAACCTCACCGGGCTCGAACAGGTCCAGAGCACCCTCGAGGCCGGCGCCGCCGTCGAGGTCTTCCTCTTTCCGCTCAGCATTCCCGGCGCGGACGGCGCCCCGATCCGCGCCGTGGCACGGCCGCTGGCTGCCGCGCCACCGGCGCCGCAGCTGCCCGGCGGCCGGGACCTCAGCCGCACGGAGGTCCAGGACGCAGCGGATCGCCTTGTCGCAGCGTTTGCAGCCTGCGACACCGACGCCTACTTCGCCGCCTTCAGCGCCGACGCGACCTTCATCTTCCACCCGGAAGCGGAAAGTCCTTCCTCCCGGTCCGCCTACCGGGACCTCTGGCACAGTTGGCTCGAATCCGGCTGGCGGGTATTGGAGTGCCGCAGCACCGAGCAGAACATTCAGCTGCTGGGAGCCACAGCAGTGTTTTCGCATCGCGTGGCCACTACCGTCCAGACCGATCACACGGGAGGACGCTTTGCCAGCGACGAACGGGAAACCATCGTTTTCCACCGCTCAGAGGACGGCAGCATCCACTGTGTCCACGAGCACCTTTCACTGTTCCCCGCGTGATCACGGGTACCAACACCGGCGCGCGGGGATTTGACGCGCCCACAAGTATGACGTTACTGTCCTTTCAATCATTGGGGCCAACGAGAAGTACACACGAAAGACAGTGCAATGATCACCACCACCGACTCCATTGAGATCCAGGTCGAGAACCGCCACATCCTGGACGAGCGCCTTAACGCCGCCGTCCTCGGACTCCAGCAGATCGCGATGGCCACCGGGACCCAGGGCATCCTGATCACCCGGCACAAGCCCGGCCACTACACGGCGGAGCTGTCCGACCTGGTCCCTTTCGGCATGACCCGGGAAATCATTCACTAGTCCTGGCGCAGGGTTGCCGTCCGCTCCAGTTGCGGACGGCAACCCGACGCTCAGCTTCCCGCCTCAGCTCCGGCCCTCGTCAGCGCCGCCTCCAGCAGTTCAATATCGATCCGCGCGTGCATCACGCCGATGGTCGCTGCCTCTGCCGGGCGCTGCCCGCAGATGGCCTCCACCAGCCGCTCATGATCGGCTAGCGCCCGGAGCTCCATTTCCTGCATTCCCTCGGGGAAACCCCAAAGGTGGGCTGGTGCGCCGAGCCCGATCTGGGCCTCAAGTTCCAGGAGGATGCGGGTCAGCGTCAGGTTGTGGGAGGCCTCCGCTATAGCCAGATGGAGCCGAGCGTCCGCCTTTTGCGAGGCGCGGCCCGACTCGGCGGCACGGTAAGCGTCAAGTCGTTCGCGCAGGACCGCCGCATCAGCCGCATTTCTGTTTTCAGCCGCGGCCCGGGCGATCGCTCCGTGGAGCTGGACCATGGCTTCGCACGTGTCACGCAGCGATTCCCAGCGAGAGGTGAGTGTCCTTTGTACTGACGCGTTCGACGCATCAGTCCACTGTTCCCGAACAAAGGATCCCCCTGCGCGGCCGCGTTGGGTGGCGAGCAGGCCCTGGTCAACGAGTCGTCCGATTGCGGTCCGGACCGTCATTCTTCCAACGTGGAGCGACTCCGCGAGGTCGCGTTCTGACGGCAGGCGCGCGCCCGGCAGATACTCCCCGACGGCGATCGCCGTGATGAGCCGGTCGGTAATTTCATCCGCCCGGGACGACGCGGCCAGAGGTGTGTCCAGCGTCCTTTCGGGACCGTCATCTTTGCTCTTGGCCATGGGACAAACCTATACATATTTCTAAAAGGTCTTGGAATTAGACCATTTATGCGCAAGGATAATGCTCACGCCCGACCAAAGGATCGCACGTGACAAGCCTCACAACCCACCGGGTTCCCTTCGGCCAATGGGAGACCTGGACAGCAGTCTTCGCCCCTGATCTTCCCGTACCCGGCGCGCTTCCGCTCATCGTGCTTCACGGCGGACCGGGCATGGCGCACAACTACCTCAAGAACCTTGAGGCGTTAACGGCCACCGGGCGCACAGTCATCCTCTACGACCAGCTCGGCTGCGGAAACAGTTCGCACCTACCAGATGCGCACGACGGTTTTTGGGTACCGGAACTCTTTGTTGACGAGTTCCACAACCTGCTGGAGTACTTCCGCATCGGCAGCTTCCACCTGTTGGGGCAGTCCTGGGGCGGCATGCTGGGTGCCGAAATCGCGGTGCGGCAGCCCTCGGGCCTGGCAAGTCTTTCCATCTGCAATTCGCCGGCTTCGATGGAGCTATGGGCGAAGGCCGCCGCGGAGCTCAGGAAGGACCTGCCCCGCGAGGTCCGGGATGCGCTGGCTCTCCACGAGAAGGCGGGCACGTTGACTTCCCCGGAATATTCGGCGGCGACCATGGCCTTCTACGAGCGCCACGTCTGCCGCATCTCGCCGCTTCCCGCCGATTTTGAGCACAGCGTGGCTCAAATGGAAGCCGAACCGACGGTCTACCACACCATGAACGGCCCCAATGAGTTCCACGTCATCGGAACGCTCCGCGACTGGAGCGTCATCGACCGGTTGCACCTTGTGAGGGCCCCAACGCTGATTGTCGCCGGTGAATTCGACGAAGCAACCCCTGCCACATGGGCCCCATTCATCACCAATATTCCGAAGGTGGACAGCCACGTCTTCCCCGGGGCAAGCCACTGCACCCATCTGGAACAACCCGAGGAATTCCAGCGAGTAATCGCCGCCCACCTGGCCCGCCATGATCAGCCACGCCACTCCTAGCACCGCCTCCGCCACTCCCCTCCCAGAAAGTACCCGATGGCAAATTCATCCAGCTCCCCTGAACTCAGCGCCCAACAGCAGCTCGAAGCGTTCGGCTACAAGCAGGAACTGAAACGGTCAGTGTCCACCGCTGACTTGCTCGTCTATGGACTCGTTTTTATGGTCCCGATCGCCCCGTGGGCTATTTTCGGCGTTGTCTATAACGCGGCCGGCGGTATGGTCCCGCTGGTTTACGCTATTGGACTTATCGCCATGATCTTCACTGCCCTTGCCTATCAGCAGATGGCCAAGTCCATCCCCCTCGCCGGTTCGGTGTTCTCCTACGTGGGGCGCGGGCTACATCCCACCGCCGGGTTTTTTGCCGGGTGGGCAATCCTGCTGGACTATCTCCTCGTCCCGACGCTCCTGTACGTTTTTGCTGCCGAGTCGATGGTGGGCATCTTTCCTGACTCCCCGCGCTGGCTATGGGCGCTGATCTTTGTGGCTGTCAACACCGTCGTTAATCTGCTCGGCATCAGCTCGATCAAACGGATGAACCGCATCTTCCTGGCAATTGAACTCATCTTTGTCGTCATTTTCGTCGTGATCGCCGTTAATGCCCTGGCCACAAACGCTGTTCCGGGCGCCGAACTGACCATGAACCCGATCTGGGACGCAACCAAGGTGACGGGTCCGCTGATCGCCTCGGCCCTGTCCATAGCGGTCTTGAGTTTCCTCGGGTTTGACGGCATTTCCACCATGTCTGAGGAAGCCACCGGCGGCCGCAACGCTGCCGGACGGGCCATGATCATGGCGCTGTTCCTGGTGGCGTTCCTGTTCATCCTGCAGACCTGGCTGGCCAGCGCCCTGGCAGGCGGCCGGGAATCATTCAACGATGACGAGGTCGGCAATGCCTTCTTTACGATCGTCGCGGCCGCCTCGAACAGCGGCTGGATGACGGCGTTTTTTGTGGTGAACGTCCTCGCTATCGGAGTGGCGAACGCCATGGCCGCACAGGCCGCCACCTCCCGGCTGCTGTACTCGATGAGCCGCGACCGTCAACTGCCCCGGTTCCTGTCCCGGATTGACAGCCGGCAGGTTCCCCGCAACGCCATCATCCTGGTGTCCGCCATCTCGGCGGTCCTTGTCTTGTTCTTTGTGGGACAGATTGACGTCATCTCCGCGCTGGTGAACTTCGGCGCACTTTTCGGGTTTATGCTCCTGCACCTGTCGGTCATTTTTCACTACATCGTGCATCAGAAGTCGAAAAACTATGTGCTCCATCTTCTGGTGCCGGTCCTGGGCTTCCTGATCATTGGCTATGTGCTGCTCAACGCGGCTCCGGAGGCAAAAATCGGCGGCGCCATCTGGCTCGCAGTAGGAGCCGGAGTCTTCGCATACTACAAATACACCGGCCGGACACCTGACCTCAGCGAAGAGAACAACGGCGGGCCGGAGTTGTCCATGAGCGCAACGGAGTCCCAGCGATGACCGCCAGCGCTGAACATTTCCTCGACAAATCCCACGGGAAGTTCTCGTTCTCCGGAAGGGAAGAACCTGCGCTGCGAATCGCACCCGGAACCGGTGAGCGGATCGCGTTCGAGACCAGCGACGCCGTCTACGCGGAACTGCACGTTCATCACGACCTTGACCGGCTCACCGTTGGCATCAATCCCGTCACCGGACCGGTCTTCGTGGACGGGGCGGAGCCGGGCGACGCCCTGATCGTCACGATTCACGAGATCCTGCTCAACGACTGCGGCTGGTCCGTCAGCCTGCCGGGAACGGGGGCACTGCGCCACGTGATGGGTCGGGAGATGTTCACCAGGCGGATCCCGATCGACGCTGACGGAGTGCACGTAACCGACCGGCACGTCTTCGATCCCCGGCCGATGATCGGCTGCATCGGCACAGCACCGGCAGAGGGGGAAAACTCCACCGTTATGCCAAGCTTCGCCGGCGGCGGGAACATGGACCTCACGGGGTGCCGGCCAGGCTCGAAGGTGTATCTGCCGGTCATGGTGGAAGGCGCGTACCTCTCGATCGGAGACATCCATGCCCTGATGGCCGAAGGCGAGTCGTCATTCGTGGCCATCGAGGCCGAGGGAACAGCCGTAATCAGCATTGAGCTGGCAAAAGACATGAACCTCCGCGCCCCCCGGATCGAGACCGGTGAGGAATGGATCTTCGTCGGCCTGGGCAACCCAGTCCAGGAAAGCATCACCCGCGGCTACGAAGACATGTTCCACTTCCTCGTCAAGGACCACGGCTGGGAGCGGGAAGACGCCTACGCCGTGCTCAGTGCAGTCGGCGACTCCCGTCTCGGCGGACCGACAGGATCATCGGCGCCGGACCCGCTCCACCCGTTCACCCCCGTGGGGGCAGTCACTGTGCACCGCCTGCCCAAGAGTGTGCTGACGCCACAGTCCTGAACTGGAGCCGCTCAAAATGGCTGAGCCTGCCGCCTCGCCCCGGCAGGCTCAGCTTTCCAGCGGCTCAGGCGGGGTAAGCCCCCGAAAGGGCTCAAGCCGGGATTCAAATTCGGCGCGGTCCTCCGCTGCCAAAAGGCCGTTGGCCCCGTACCCCAGCGCCAGCGTATTGAGCTGCCACGGCGATCCTTCGGGCTGCTGGAGCCGTTCCTTGAAGGTGCCGCTGGTGTCCTTTGAAAGGTCCTGAAACCTGAAGGACAGCCACTGACCTGCCCGCCCAAGCGCCACCCCGGAAACAATAACCTGCTCCTCCGGGGTCAGACCGCCAAGGTCCCGGGTCCGGTCCTCTGCAGACCAGCCCTCCAGGGCGTTGATTGTCGGCGTCCCATAGCCGTACCGGCCACTGACCTCCCCGATGATGCCAATTGCCCGCTGCTTTTCTTCCCACGCCTGCGGCACTGTGGTGCTCTGGGATTCGGGACCGTTCACGTTAGTAAGGAGTGATTGGCCTCCGTAGTTATTCTCGGTCGGCCGCTGAAACGGACTGCCGCCGGCTTCGTCGCCCGCAGGGGACCATTCGAGCTGGAATTCCTCCGACAGGGCGGCCCTAATCTCGGCAACCATGGCCTGCCCCGCGTCGAAGCCCTCCTGCGGTGTAGGGCCGGCCAGGATCTGCCGGGAATCGACGCCGGCGACGCCGGGGTACTCGCGCCAGTAGACGGTGCGCTCAGCACCGTCGGCCCCTGCGTCCACTGTCGTCCGCCCGATGGCGCTCTCGAACATGTGCTGCAGGATGGCGGCAGCGGGAACCGCGACTATCCCGGCAACAGCGAGGAGTGCCGCCAGGATCCACAATCGACCGGACCAGCGGAACGTCAACTGTGACATCTAACCGCACCCCCATACAGTAGTTGCCACGACACTACAGGAGACCGGCGTATCCGTCGGACCCATGATTACCAGTCGTGGACCGTTCCGTCGACGAGGCGGTTGTAGGGCAGGTAGGCCTGCTGGTAGGGGTAGGCCGCGGCGGCTTCCTCATTGAACTCCACGCCGATGCCGGGCGTGTCGCCGGGGTGCAGGTACCCGTCCACGAAGGTCATGGATTGTTCGAAGACCTCGTTCGTTTTGTCCGAGTGCTGCATGTATTCCTGGATGCCGTAGTTGTGGATCGCCAGGCCCACATGCAGCTGCGCGGCGAAGCCCACCGGGGAAATATCCGTCGGCCCGTGGAAACCGGACTTGATCTGGTACTGCGCGGCGAAATCCATCACCTTCTTCAGCGGCGAGATCCCGCCGAAGTGCGTCGAGGCGGCCCGGACATAGTCGATCAGCTGTTCCTTGATCAGCGTCTGGAAGTCGAAGACGGTATTGAAGATTTCCCCGATCGCCAGCGGCGTTGTGGTGTGGGAACGGACAAGGCGCAAGGCCTCCTGGTTCTCGGCCGGGGTGCAGTCCTCCAGCCAGAACAAGTCATAGGGCTCCAGCGCCTTGCCCAGTTTCGCGGCCTGGATCGGGGTCATCCGGTGGTGCCCGTCGTGCAGCAGCGGCAGCTCCGGCCCGAATTCATTCCGCACCGCTTCGAACACCGTCGGCAGGTGCCGCAGGTACGCTCGGGTGTCCCAGTCCTCCTCCGCCGGGAACGCCCCGCGACCGGCAGGCTCATAGTCATACCGCTCCCCCGAAGCCTGTGCCTGCGCCGCTACGCCGTACACGGCCTTGATCCCGGGCACCGCGGTCTGGATCCGCACCGACTTGTAACCCAGCTCCAGATGTTCCCGGACCGAATCAAACAACGCGGGCAGGTCCGCCCCGGAGGCATGCCCGTAGGCGCGCAGCCCGTGACGGGACGCCCCGCCGAGCAGCTGGTAGACCGGCATCCCGGCGAGCTTGCCCTTAATATCCCACAACGCCATGTCCACCGCTGCGATCGCCGCCATCGTCACCGGACCGCGCCGCCAGTACGAGGACCGGTACAGGAACTGCCAGGTGTCCTCGATCCGGTGCGGGTCCTTGCCGATCAGCAGCTGCGCAACGTGTTCCTTCAGGTATGCGGCCACCGCGAGCTCGCGGCCGTTCAGGGTCGCATCCCCAATCCCGGTCACACCGTCCTCCGTGGTGATCCGCAACGTGACGAAGTTACGGGACGGGCTGGTCACAAAGACTTCAGCGGCAATGATTTTCACAGTGGGTCCAGGCTTTCTGAGTCGGTTTGACGTTGGGGGTTGAGGCGGCGGTGCCGGCCCTAGCGTTGAGTCGTTCCGCTGGGTGCGGTCCCCAACAGTTCCAGTTCGCCCCGGAAGGGCAGGCCTTCCCAGTCGCCGGCAGTGCTGACCGCGAAGGCGCCCGTCAGGGCGCCGCGCCGCAGGCGGCCGGCGACGTCCTCGCCGTCGAGCAGGGCGGAGAGGTAACCCGCAGTGAAAGCGTCACCGGCTCCCACCGTGTCGATGCTGGTGACCTGCACGGCGGGCGTTTCCCAGCGGCCCGCCGCGGTGTGGACCCCGGCACCGGCCGCGCCCCGCTTGACCACAACCTCCCGCACGCCCCGGGCCAGCAGTTCGGCGGCCATCGCCGCTTCGGCGTCGTCGGCCGCGCCGGAATACCCATGGCCGGAGGCGACCAGGCCGAGTTCATCGTCGGATGCGATCAGGATGGTGGCGTGCCGGGCCAGCGGGGTGAGGACTGCGCGCGCCTCTTCCCGGGACCAGAGCTTGCCCCGGTAGTTAACGTCGAGGGACACCTCCAGGCCTTCGCCGGCGGCCCGGGCGGCCGCATACTCGACGGCCTGCCGTGCCTCCTGGCTGAGGGCTGCGGTGATCCCGGTGAGGTGCAGGACCCGGGTACCGGTCCGGAAGGCCGCGTCGACGTCGGCCCGGCAGAGCGTGGATCCGGCGGAACCGGCGCGGTAGTAAAAGGCCCGGCTCACGTCGGCGGTGCGTTGTTCGAGGAACATCACCCCGGTGCCGCGGCTGCCGTGCTCCCGGTAGTGCACCCCGATGCCCTCGCTGCGCAACTGCCGGAGGATGAACTCACCATGCGGGTCGGCGCCAAGCACGCCGGCCCAGGCCACCCGGTGGCCAAGTCGTGCGGCGCCGACGGCCACATTCGACTCCGCCCCGGCAACGTGCATGCCGAGGGTTCCGCCAGCGGACAGCGGCCCGGCGGCGCGCAGCGACACCATCGATTCACCAAAAGTCAGCAAATCAACGGCCGGCAGCCCGGCTTCAGCGCTCACTGCGGACCCTTCGCGGCGCTGCGCAGCCCATAGTCGGCGGCCAGCGCCACAAAGTCCCGGGCCCGCGCCCGCATCGGCGCCAGCTCGCCGCCTGAACCGGTGTCACCGAAGAGCGGTCCGCCCAGGCCAACGGCGACGGCACCTGCCTGCCAGTAGCCGGACGCCTGCTCCAGCCCGACCCCGCCGACGGCGATAAACGGGATGCGGGGAAACGGGTCCCGCAGGGCTTTGAGGTAGCCCGGTCCGCCGATGGAGGCGGGAAAGAGCTTCACGGCTGTGGCTCCCCGGGTCATGGCCTCGTAGGCCTCGGTCGGGGTCAGCGCCCCGGCCAGGACTGGGATGCCCCGGGCCGCGGAGACAGCGATGGACTCGGCCAGGGCCGGGGTCACGGTGAACTGGCCACCGGCCGCCGCCACGTGATCCACGTCCTGCGCGGTCAACACGGTGCCGGCCCCAACGAAGCAGCCTGCCGGCGCGGCGGCGCGGACTGCGCTGATCGCCTGGAGTGCGTCCGGTGTGGTCAGGGCAATTTCGACGTAACGGAAGCCCTCTTCCATGGCCGCCAACGCCGCCGCTGCCGCGGCGAGGCCGTCAGTGCCGCGCACAATGGCGACGAGCCTGGTCTCCTGGATTCCGGCCAGCAGGCTCTCGGAGGTCAGGACATTGCTGGGGTTCACGGTCATGTTGTTCACCATTCTGCGAAGGCTCCGTCGGGGTGGCGCCAGACGGGTCCGCGCCAGGCGTGGCCGCGTTTGTCCGCGGCGCGGACCACTGCCTCGTCGATTTCGATCCCAAGGCCCGGGCCGGTCAAGCGTTCGATGTGCCCGTCCACGAATCTAAGCGGGGATTTGTCCAGGACATAGTCCAGGACTTCGGCGCCCTGGTTGTAGTGGATTCCGATGCTTTGTTCCTGGATCAGGAAGTTGGGCGTGGCGAAGCCCACCTGCAGGCAGGCGGCAAGGGCCAGCGGACCGAGCGGGCAGTGCGGGGCCAGCTGGACCTCGAAGATTTCGGCGAGCGAGGCAATCTTGCGGACCTCGGTGATGCCGCCTGCGTGCGAGAGGTCCGGCTGGGCCACGGCGATGCCCGCCTGCAGCGCGGGCAGGAATTCCTGCCGGCTGTAGAGCCGTTCTCCGGTGGAGACCGGCGTCGTCGTCGACGAGGTGAATTCGCGCAGCAGGTGTGTATTCTCCGGAACCACCGGTTCCTCAAGGAAAAACGGCCGGTAGGGTTCCAGCAGCGGCGCCACCCGCCGGGCGTTGGCCAGGCTAAAGCGGCCGTGGAAGTCGACGGCGACATCGCGGTGGTCCCCGAGGACCTCGCGGGCGGCGGCGACCCGGCGGACAACGCCGTCGAGCTCCGCCACCGAGGCAATGGGGCTCATCCGGCCGCTGGCATTCATCTTGACGGCGGTGAGACCGACCTCAAGCTGCGCGCTGATCTGGTCGGCCACCTCGTTGGGCTCGTCACCGCCCACCCAGCCGTACATCCGGATCCGGTCGCGGACGTGGCCGCCCAGGAGCTGGTGCACCGGTGTGTTGAAGTGCTTTCCGGCGATATCCCACAGGGCCTGGTCCAGCCCGGACACAGCACTGGCGAGGATGGGTCCGCCACGGTAGAAGGAACCCTTCGTCATGACCTGCCAGTGGTCTTCGATCCGGAGCGCATCGTTGCCGATCAGCAGCTCGGAGAGCTGGTCGACGGCGGTGCGGACCGTTTCGCTGCGGCCCTCGCAGCTGGCCTCGCCCCAGCCGACGATCCCGGACTCAGTCTCGATCCGGACGAACAGCCAGCGCGGCGCGACCAGGAAGGTTTCAATCCTGTTGATGAGTGTCATCTGCCTGCTACCCTTTGGTCGCGCCGGCGGTCATGCCGGAGACGATGTATTTCTGCGTGAACAAGGCAATGACCATGATCGGGATCGTGACCACCATGGCGGCCGCCATCAGCCCGCCCCAATCGATGGAGGCGTAAGAGACGAAGTCGAAGATCGCGACCGGGAGCGTCTTGGTTTTGGACCCGGACAGTACGAGGGCAAACATAAAGTTGTTCCACGAAAAGATGAAGGACAGGATCCCTGCAGTAGCCATGCCGGCCACGGAGAGCGGCAAGGTGATGCGGCGGAAAGCTCCGATCGGGGTGAGCCCGTCCACCTGGGCCGATTCCTCGAGTTCCAGCGGAAGGGAATCGAAGTAGCTCATCATGATGTAGACGATCAGCGGGAGCGCTACGAACATGTGGCTCAGAATCAGCACTTCAAATCCGCCCACCATCTTCAGGTTGGAGAAGACGTAGTACCAGGGCACCAGCAGGGAGACGCCCGGAATCACGCGGGCCATCAGTACCACCAGGGCCGAACGGTGCATCGTGAAACGGCTCATGGCATAGGCGGCAGGGACGCCGAGCACCAGCGAGAAGGCGGTGGAAACGAAGGCCACCCAGAAGCTGTTGATGATAAAGACGAAGTAGTTGTTCCGCTCCAGCACGTTCGTGTAGTTCTCGGTGGTCGGGGTGAAAAAGAAGGATTTCCCCGTGTCGTAGATGTCCACGTTGGTCTTGAATGAGGCCAGCAGCATCCAGAACAGCGGCGCGACCAGGAACAACACCACCGCCACGAGGGCGACCACGCGGAAGACCTTGTAGGCGCGGGGGCCCCTGGCCTTCCGGCGGCGCGGAGCCGGGGCGGGCCGCGTGGCGGGGATTTTGGATTCGGTCTGTACGGTCATTTGTTTGCCGCCTTCTTGCGCATGGTGAGCAGCCACATGGTGCCGATGATGATCATAAAGAACAGGATCAACACCGCGGAGGAGAGCCCGTACTGGTTGTAATCGAAGCTCAGCCCGTAGGCGTAGACGTTCAGGGTCTCTACCTCGTGGAATGAACCGCCGCCTTTGCCTTTGGTGGCATAGAGGATGTCGAAGGTTTTGAGGGCGTCGATGCCGCGCAGCAGGATGGCGACGATCACCGTTGGCAGCATCAGCGGAAGGGTGATGTAAAAGAAGCGCTGGAAGGCGTTGGCGCCGTCCATCCTGGCGGCCTCATCGGGTTCCTCGGACAGCGAGGTCAGGCCGGCGAGAAGGATCAGCACCACCATCGGGGTCCACTGCCACACGTCCATAAAGATCGTGGTGCCAAGGGCCGTGTCCTGGCCGGAGAGCCAAGGCTGGGCCGGAATGCCGATCAGTCCGAGAAGCTGGTTGGCGAAGCCGATGTTGGGATCGAAGATCAACCGCCACATCATGCCGACCGCCACCGGGGTTGCGACGAGCGGCAGGAGAATGGCCACCCGGACCCACTTTTCGCCGCGGAACGGCCGCCACAGCAGCAGCGCGATGCACATGCCCAGAACCACTTCGCAGGCCAGGGCCACGCCGGTGAAGGACATGGTGCGGCCGACGGCGGGCCAGAACCGGTCGACGTCGGAGAGGACAGTGATGTAGTTCTGCAGGCCAATGAACTCAGAGGCCGCGCGGACGGATCCCTGGGAGTCGGTCAGGCTCAGGAACAGCGTCCAGGCCAGGGGGAAAACGATCAGGACGCCGACGAAGATCATGGCGGGGGCCGCGAAGAGCCACTTGCGGTGCCGGTTGGCCCAGGCGGAAAAGTTCGCGCGCGGACCCGGCGGGCGGCCGGCGCTGCGGGCTGGTGCGCTGCGGGGAGGGTTCAGTACAGACATGGTTCACCTAAGGAGTTGGGGGTGAAGTGAGAAGCTGGCACCGGCGGAACGGCAGCGGGCCGCCGTTCCGCCGGTGCTGTGCAGGGCGACCAGTACGAGGTGCGCCGCGGTGTGCTACTTCTTTTCGGTATCCAGGAATTTCTGGAAGTCGCCGTTGGCGGCATCGGCCGCAGCGGGGACGTCGGCTCCGGTGATGGAGGAGACAATCGGCCCGCCGACAATTTCGCGGGCCTTGCCTACCGTGATGACCTCGGGCCGGTCGTGGCCGACGCCGTTCTTGGCGCTCGCGGAGATAGCCTCGGCCAGATCCTTCGGGTACGTGGACGTTCCGGCCGGGTCGGCCCAGACCGAACTGCGGGGTCCGGGAACGCCGGCCTTCTGCGCGGCCAGGGTGCGTTCCTTGCTCGTGGCCCACTGGATGAACTTCCAGGCGTTGTCCTGATTGCTTGAAGCCTGGTTCACGGCTAGGCCCCACGACGGGATGTTGTACGGCTTGGAACCGGCAGGGCCTGCCGGCAGCGCGGCAAAACCGACAGTGTCGGAAACCTTGGATTTGGCCGGGTCGGTGGCGTTCTTGTACAGGGAGTCGGCCTCGGTATAGAACGCGGCCTTGCCCTGGGTGAAGATGGCCATCGCTTCGGGCCAGCTCATGTCGGTGCTGACGTTGGCCGGGCCGTAGTTCTTGATCAGGCCGCCGTAGTACTCATAGGCCTTTTTGGCAGCGTCGGAGTTGATGGCGGATTTGCCGCTGGCATCAGTGAAGTCGCCGCCGAAGCTGTACAGGAAGCTGGAGAACTGGGTGACGGCCGCGGACTTGCCGGTCCGGGCCACAAAACCTGCCGTGTCCGGTGTGGCGGCCTTGATGGCCTTGGCGGCCGCTTCGAGCTCTTCCATGGTCTTGGGCACCTCAAGGCCGGCGGCCTGCAGCAGGTCCTTGCGGTAGTAGAGCACTTCGCGTTCGGTGATAATCGGGACGCCGACGACCTTGCCGTCGGCTGTAGTGGCCTTGACCGGGCCCTCCTGGTAGTCCTTCCAGTCCCAGCTGGCGTCCGCGGAGACCTTGGACGTCAGGTCGGCGAGGTAACCGTTCTTCGCGAACGCCTTGCCCTCCTGCAGGGGGCGGTACATCATAACGTCGATCTCGTCGCTGCCGGCGTTGAGCTTGACGTTGTACTGGTCTGAAAGCTGGTCCTCGCCGAGCTGGGTCAACTCAACTTTGAGGCCGCTGGACTTCTCGAATTCCGGAATCGCCGCTTTGATGCCTTCGGTCCAGACGTGGTTCGCGAGGGTCACCCGGACGGTGCCGGCGGCTTTGGCATCGCTGCTGCCGCTGGCTCCGCCACAGGCAGTGAGGCCCAGAGACAGCGCAGCTGCGACAGCCGCGTACTGCATGATTGAACGTCGCTTCATTACGACTCCCTTGGTTCATTTAGGGCTGGGCGTCACTGTCCAGCCGGCCGCAAATGCATCTTTACATCTGCTCTGGAAGCGATCTTAGGGAAATAAAGCAGACTTAAACAACCCCTTGCGCCTTATCGGTATGATTTATTTATGAAAACCCCAAAGGCGGAGTTCCCGGCCGACCTGCATTCCGTGCTGGTCCAGAATCTGGGACTTGCCATTGCCGAGGGGACCCTGGTGCCGCACTCGATCCTGCGCCTGGACGAACTTGAGGCCCAGTACGGGGTGTCCCGCTCGGTGGTCCGGGAAGCCACGCGGGTGCTTTCCTCCAAGGGGATGCTGGAATCGCGGCGGCGGCTGGGGACTGTAGTCCAGCCGGAAGAGTCCTGGAACGCTTACGATCCGCAGGTGATCCGGTGGCGGCTGGCCTCCTCCAAGCGGCTGGAGCAGTTGCAGGCGCTGAACGAACTGCGCGGCGCCATCGAACCACATGCTGCCCGGCTGGCCGCCGAACGCGCCTCCTGGGATACCGGCAGCGACCTGGTCTCCGAAGCGGCCCGGCTCTGGGCCGCGGGCCAGCAGGGAGACCAGGATGAATTCCTGCGCCTGGACATCGAATTTCACGCGGCAGTACTTCGCGCCTCCGGGAATCCGATGTTTTCCCAGCTGCACAACCTTGTCACGGAGGTTTTGACCGGCCGCACCCAGCATGGGCTGATGCCACATCTGCCGCAGCACGAGGCCCTGCAGCTGCATGTGGACGTAGCCAGCGCCATTCAGCGCGGCGAGGCGGACGCCGCTCACGCGGCTATGAGCCGGATCGTGGAGCAGTCCTCCGAGGAAATGAGTTACATCTGGTCCAGCAACCAGCAGCCCGCCGGCCCGGCACCGGCCCCCGCAGCACAACGCGGGGCCACCGAGGGCTCATCCCCGGTGGTGGGATAGGCCCGCGCTGACCCCGCGTCGTTGACGCTAGCGGCCGCCCTCGATCTTCCGGCTCCGCTGTTCCTGGGCCATCGGCCCGTACGGGTAGATTCCGACGCGCGGGCGGCTCACCTCGCTGAGGCGCATCAGTTCGCCCTCAGTCAGCCGCAGGTCGGCCGCCGCGAGGTTGTCGGCAAGCTGTTTGGTGCTGCGGGCGCCCAGGATCACCGACGTCACGGCCGGCTGGTCCGCCAGCCAGGCCAACGCCACCTGGGCGGCACTGGCCTCGTGCCGGCCGGCGATCTCCTGCACTGCCTCCACGATTTCCCAGGTGCGAGGGTCCGCGTTCCTGGCCTTCCAGGCCTCCATGCCCCGTTCCGGATTTTCGCCCAGCCGGGTGGCACCCGCGGGCGGCTGGTCCTTCTTGTATTTGCCCGAGAGCCAGCCGCCGCCCAGCGGGGACCACGGCAGCAGGCCGATCCCGGCGTCGAGCGAAGCAGGAACGATCTCGGACTCGATCTCACGGACCAGCAGGCTGTACTGCGGCTGCAGCGTCACCGGGGCGCTGAAGCCAAGGGCCTTCGCCAGATGCACTGCCTTCGTCAGCTGCCAGCCAAGGAAGTTCGAGAACCCGTAGTAGGCTATCTTGCCGCTGCTGACGGCGTCGTGCAGGAACCTTAGGGTCTCCTCCAACGGAGTGATCGGATCCCAGGCATGCAGCTGGTATAGGTCGATCTGCTCCACGCCGAGCCGGCGCAGCGAAGCATCGAGTGCCTGGGTGAGGTGGCGCCGGGAGGTCCCGACGTCGTTTGGGGCGGCCCCCATCGGAAACCGGCCCTTGGTGGCCACGACGGCCCGGTCCCGGACCTCGGTCCGGTCCGCGAGCCACCGTCCCACAATCTCCTCAGAGACCCCGGAGCTGTAGACGTCCGCGGTGTCAATGAAGTTTCCGCCGGCCGCGAAGTAGTCGTCAAGGATCGTGCGTGACTGCTCCTCTGTGGCCTCGGCGCCAAAGGTCATGGTGCCCAGCGCGTAGGTGGAGACGACGGCGCCGCTGCCGCCCAGGGTGCGGTATTTCATGGAACTCCTTAGTGGAAAGTGAATGAATGCAGCTGATTCAGTCTTCGGTGGGGGTGGTCCGCTCCGGGTGGTAATCGCGCCAGCTGTGCTCAGGGGCGTAACCCAGGAGCCGCTTGGCCTTCTCGATCGAGAGCATGGTTTCGTGTTCGCCCAGTTCCTTGACCACGGTGACGTCCGGGAACACTTCTGCGGCGAGGCTGGCACTGGAGCGGCCCATCACGGTGTCCTCGTTGGCGATGATAAACGCCTCGAACCCGGGCTTGTCGTGCTCCAGGGCGCGTGCGACGGCCTGCGCACCGTCCCGGCCGTCAATGTAGCCCCAGAGATTCCACTTGCGCAGGGACGCATCGTGGTCGAACGAAGGAAACTCCTCGTAGTCCTCCGGGTCCATCACGTTGGAGAACCGCAGGCCCGTGATGCTCAGCTCCGGGTCCCAGCGGGTCAGCTGGATGGCCATCTGCTCTTCGAGGTGCTTGACCAAGGAGTAAGTACTCTCGGGCCGCGCCGGGTATTCCTCGTCAACCGGAATATAGGGAGGGTCGACGTCGAACGGCAAACCCAATACCGTCTCGCTGGAGGCGTAGACAATTTTCTTGATCCCGGCCCGGCGGGCTGCCTGGAACACGTTGTAGCTGGACTGCATGTTGTTCTCGAACGTCGCCGCGTCGGGGGCGAGGCCGGGAGCCGGGATGGCGGCCAGGTGCACCACCGCGTCGAAGCCGGCGTGACGGTCCTCCAGGCCCAGGAAAACATCCACGACCTGACCATAGTTGCGCAGGTCCACCTCGGTGAAGTCCCGGCCGCGGGCACCGACCCGGTCCAGGCTGGTCACCTCATGACCGTCCTCGCTCAGTCTCCGGACTACGCTCCGTCCCAGTTTTCCGCTTCCTCCGGTAACAGCAACTCGCATCAAGATCTCCTCTGGTGGTCTTCGTCACTCCACCCTAAAGGCGGTAAAGAGTGCTGCCCAGCCCCCGTGGCAGGCCCTGTGCGTCCTAGGAAGATCCAGTCCCCCTCACCTGCCCGGCCACGGACCGCCAGCAGGGCCGCCGTGACTTTCGGCCCTAGGCACTCCGCCAGACCGGGAGCAGGCTGGGGCCATGAACGGTGATCAGCGCGTAGTCGTGGGCGTGGACGGTTCGGATTTCTCGACGGCGGCGCTCCGGCTCGCCGGCCGTATGGCCAGGGGCCTGGATGCGCCCCTGGCGGTCGTGACCTGCCTGGGCACCTCGGATCTCTTTCTGGCATCCCACCTGCCCGAAGAGAGCTCCCCTACGACCACCCAACTCGAAGAGACGGCCAAGCGGCTCGTCGACGAAGCCCTGGAGCGTGCCTTTGGCACCGACCTGCCGGAAGGCCTGAGCCGGACCGTGAAGTTCGGCGCCCCGGCCAAGGTCCTCGTGGCGGAGAGCCGGAACGCCCAGCTCCTGGTGGTCGGCCGCCGCGGCCGCGGTGGCTTCCTTGCACAGGTGATGGGATCAGTCAGCGGCGCCTGCGCGGCCCATGCCCATTGCCCGGTGCTGGTGGTCGGTCAGGACCCGGACAAAGACCAGGCGGGAAGATGAACCACAGCCAGTGGCCGGTCCGGGCACTCTGGATGGTCATTGGCTTGCTGACCGTCACTGCCGCGGTGGCCGGGCTGGTCTTCCCGGACATCTACCGGGGCGTCGTGGCAGCGGACCTGCTTCCCGGCGCCGTATCGCAGGACCTGATGTCAGGTGTTGCGGGCATCGCCCTGATCGTCCTGGCGCTGACGGTGCGTCGGGAGCAGACCAAGGCGCGGCTCGTGGCGCTGGGAATCTTGGGCTACCTGTTCTACGCCTACGGCATCTACTCCATCGAGCGGACCTACAACGGCTTTTACCTCGTGTATCTCGCCATCTTTGCGTTGTCTTTCTGGGGGGTGCTCTACACCGCAATGGAGGTCAGGGCGGAGGGGCCAAGGAGGGTGCGTGTTCCTGCGGGCATCCGCAGGCTTTCCGCCACGGGCGCGCTCCTGCAGCCGCTGATCTTTTACCCGCTGTGGATTGCCATGCTGCTGCCGCTGATGCGCACCCGCGAGCAGATCGATTCACTCTATTCCGTGTTCGTCCTTGACCTGTGCTTCATCATGCCCGCGTTCCTGATCCTCGCCGTCCTGACGTTCCGCGGCCGCTGGCCGGGTCTGGTCTTTATGCCCGCGCTGTTCCTGCTCGGCTTTACGCTCATTTTCTCCCTGGCCCTGGGGGAGCTGTTCAAACCGCTGTTTAAGCTCCCAGTGTCGGCGGCGTCCCTCTGGTCCTCGGTGCTGTTGTCTGCCCTGTTCCTGGTACTGGGAGTGCTGCACCTGTGGAAACTCGAGCTGAATCCCGGCGGCGTCGGCAGGCGCAACCGGGGCAGCCGCCCCGTCGGGCAGCATACCGGCGCCGGTACCGTTTCCGGCCCTGCTGGGTAGCACCGGTGGCCCGGCTGGAGATCCCGGCGGTGAAGCGTCCCTGTGCTGGGGCTCTTCGTTACGTCCGCAATCGCGCAGTGGCGCCGCCGGCAAAGCGTTTGGAAGGCCGCGTCCCATGAGCCGGCTCGCCTGTTCCTTCCGGTTCCGCGGTCCAGTGGCCGCCCTGGCCGCAGCCGCCGCCGCTGCCGGCTTTGTCCTCGCCGTCCGGCCCCGGCTGCTGCATTGGGGGGCGACGGCTCAGGAATCAGCTGCCGCGCTTCCCGGCGACGAGATCGTCCCGGTGCCGCGGATGCAGAGTACGCGTGCCGTCACCGTCCACGCTCCTGCTGCGGACCTCTGGCCCTGGCTCGTCCAGCTGGGTGCGGGACGCGGTGGCATGTATAGCTACGACCTGCTCGAAAACGCGGCAGGCCTTGGTATGCACAGTGCGGACCGGATCCTTCCCGAATACCAGCAGCTCGCCGTCGGCGACGTTATCCCGCTGGGCCCGGGCACGGGGATTCCGGTCCGGAGGGTGGAGCCCGGATCCGTGCTGGGCCTCGGCGGCACCATGGACCCGCGCACCGGAAAAATCATCTCCTCCGCCGGGGCAGCTGCGGGCCTGCGGCTGGAGCTCGGCTGGACATTTGTGCTGCATCCCGTCGATGCGCGCACCACACGGCTGCTGTCCCGGACGCGGTACGACTATTCCCCGCTTCCTGTTGGGCTGATTCTCCGGCCACTGCTGGAACCCCTGCAGTTCCTCATGGAGCGGCGTATGCTCCTGGGCATCAAGTCCCGGGCCGAGGGCCGCGGCCGCCAGCCCAGCCGCGTGCGGCGCCCGTGACCTTGTGCCCTACCCTGTCGGGCAGTGCCGGCATAACCTCGAACTTGCCGGGCAGCCTTCAGCCGCCCGCCGTGTTCCGGGGAGGCAAACGGTGAAATCAGCACGAACAAGCATCATCGTGGGAATCGCGCTGATGGTGTCCGGATTCCTGCTTTTGTTGGACCTGCTCGGCTACCTCGACAGCGCTGCTCTGGTGTGGCCGCTCTTCTTTGCGGCGGCCGGCGTCGTTTTCGTCGTTGTGTTCTTCCGCAGCCGGGGTAACTGGTGGGCTGCCATTCCCGGTTCGGTCTTCCTGGGCCTTGCGTCGGTTATCCTGGTCACCCAGCTTTGGCCGGGGCGGGCCGGAACTTGGGCCGGGGCTTTCCTTTTCCTGTTCATGGGCGCAGGATTCGGCGCTGTTTACCTGCGCGAGCGCGCCAACTGGTGGGCCCTCATCCCCGCCGGCGTGATGCTGACGCTTGCCCTCGTGGTGACACTCCCGCAATCCTGGCAAGGCATGCCGGTGGCCGCGGTGCTCTTGCTGGGCCTCGCCGCTACATTCGCGGGACTTTCCCTGGTTCCCGTCCAAGCCGGGCCCGGCCTGGCCCGGCCGGCAGCCAGCCGGGTCGGGTCGGCAGAATCAGCGAGGATGAAGTGGCCGCTGATACCGGCCGCGGTCCTGGCCGTGCTGGGTGTCGTCTTCGCCGTGCAGGCTACGGCGCTGCTTACCGCGAGCGAGTTCTTTGTCCCGGCGTTCTTAGTGCTCGCCGGTGTGGCGCTGCTGGTCTACGCCTTCCGGCACCGCTCCGGCGGCCGCCATGGGGTGCGTGGGGCCTGACCGTATCAGCGTTCTCCTGCCAGTTCGGCTATGGCCGCACGCAGGCGGGTGCCGGCGTCGTCCGCAACGTCGCGGACTGCCGGGGTAGCGCTGAGCTGGACCATGGTTTGCGGGTCGATGGCATCGACAGTCGTCGCGGTGGCCCCGGTCCCGCGGCGCACCACCACGTTGCAGGGCAGCAATGCCCCCATTTCCGGCTCCGCGGCCAGCGCCTTGCTCGCGAGCACCGGATTGCAGGCTCCGAGGATGACGTAGTCCCCCAGGGCTTCCGCTGCGTCCGCGCCGAGTTTAGCGGCGAAGGTGGCACGCACATCGATTTCCGAGAGTATCCCAAAGCCCTGGGTGGCGAGCACGGCACGTGTCTTTGCCACAGTGTCTTCCCAGTTCAGCGGCACGACGGCAGTGTAGGTGTAGCTCATTCGGTGGCTCCCGGGGTTTTGGTTTCGGTTGGCAGCAGGTACTCGACGAACCAGTCCCTGGCGAGGATGGCAGCCGCGGCCAGCGTACCGGGTTCTTCAAAAAGGTGGGTGGCGCCCTGCACGACGGCCAACTGGTTCGGACAGCGCATCATGGACTTCGCTTTGCGGTTGAGCGCCAGCACTCCGGAGTCGTAGCTTCCGACAATCAGGAGGGTGGGCGCCCGGACCGCGGAGAGCCGGGGCCCGGCCAGATCGGGCCGGCCCCCGCGGGATACGACGGCGCCGATCCTGGCGGTTGGTTCGGAGGCGGCCCAAAGCGCAGCCCCTGCACCCGTGCTGGCCCCGAAATAGCCAAGCGGGCAGGACGCCGTGTCCTGCCGGCCGGCGAGCCAGTCCGTGGCCGAGGACAGCCGGCGGGCCAGCAGCTCGATGTCAAAGACGTTGGCGCGGTTTCGTTCCTCCACCGGGGTCAGCAGGTCAAGCAGCAAGGTGCCGAGTCCCGCCTGCTGGAGCACCCCGGCCACGAACCGGTTCCGCGGGCTGTGCCGGCTGCTGCCGCTGCCGTGCGCGAACAGCACCACGGCACGGGACGGGACCGGCAGGTGCAGGTGGCCCTGGAGTCGAACCCCGCGCGACGGGATTTCGACTTCCGCATCGAACTCCGTGGCGGCTGCCATGCTGGTCCCCTCCGGCGTGCGGGACGCCGGCGGGGAATTGTGCAGTCGCTTGGCTGCGGCGTCGAGCAGTTGCACCACCTCATCGTCTTCGGTGGGGGAGAAATCGCGGTAGTGGTATCCCACCGCGGAGAACTGCTGCGGTGTGGCGAGGCAGATCAGCTCGTCGGGCTCGGTCAGGGTCCGGAGGGTGTCGGCGGGGGCGACCGGGACGGCCAGGACCACCCTCGCGGCCCCAAGCTTCCGGGCGATCATGCAGGCGACCCTGGCGGTGGACCCGGTAGCGATGCCGTCGTCGACGATCACCGCGATACGCCCGGTAAGGTCCTGCCGGGTCCTGCCCTTCCGGAACCGGGCCACCCTGCTCTCGAGCACCGCCCGCTCGTGGTCTTCAACGGCCCGCAGTTCCGCGTCACTGACCCGGGCGTGGGCCAGCACGTGGTCTTCGAGCACCCGGGCGCCGCCCTCCCCGACCGCTCCCATGGCAAGCTCCGGCTGGTAGGGAAGGCCCAGCTTCCGAACCACAATCACGTCAAGGGGTGCATCGAGGGCGGCGGCGACTTCCGCGGCCACCGGGACTCCGCCGCGGGGCAGGCCCAGGACCACGATGTCCTGGCCCCGCAGATCCGCGAGCCGCCTTCCCAGCTGCCGGCCGGCGTCGACCCTGTCTTCGAAGATGCTCATCAGTGCGGCTTTCCAATCGGGACGTCCACCGGCGCCTCATCACGGTGTGCACTCCGCGGGCTGGGAAACTAGCCGGTTGGCCGTTCCTCCCACTATCTGTCAGGAGCGCTCTGGGTGTGAGGGCCTTTGGGCCCGGATTCGGCCGCGCCGGCGCCCCGGTCCCCGGTTGTGGAGCAAGGGGCCCGCAGTTGCGATGCTGAAGCGTGCAGCCCGGCGGGCGATGCGGTGGGTCCGGCCGCGGCGCCGCACCCCAACAGGCGTGGGCGGTCGCTGCAGGGCGGCGCGGGCATAAAACCAGAGTTTGGCCATTTCAACCAGTACCAGGTACACGGCCCCCATGCCCAGCAAGGCGAGAAAAAAGGGGACGGGCAGCGGGTCGAACCCAAGCACGCCGGCCAGCGGCGAGAGCGGCAGGTAAACGCCGACTGCCACCACGCCCAGGGAGGCGCCGACCAGGCCCAGCGACGGTCGGCTGCGGAAGAAAGGCACCCGCCGGGTGCGGATGACAAAGATGATCAGTGTCTGCGTGACGATGGATTCGATAAACCAGCCGGCGCGGAATTCGCCGGGAACGGCATCAAAGACGAACAGCATCAGGGCGAATGTGGCAAAGTCGAACAGCGAACTGATCGGGCCGAAGACGAACATAAAGCGCCGGATAAAGCCGATATCCCAGCGCGACGGCGCCACGAGTTGGTCCTTGTCCACCCGGTCCCCCGGGATGGCGAGCTGGCCGGCGTCGTAGAGCAGGTTGTTCAGCAGGATCTGCCCCGGCAGCATCGGCAGGAAGCTCAGCACCACCGAGGCCGTTGCGGCGCTGAACATGTTGCCGAAGTTGCTGGAGGTGCCCATCAGGACGTATTTGATGGTGTTGGCGAAGATCCGCCGGCCTTCCATCACTCCTTCGGCCAGGACGCCCAGGTCCTTGTCCAGCAGCACAACGTCGGCGGCATCCTTCGCTACGTCGGTGGCGCTGTCGACAGAGATGCCGATGTCCGCCGCGTGCAGCGCCAGCGCGTCGTTGACGCCGTCGCCCATAAATCCGACCGACCCGCCGCTGCGCCGCAGCAGCCTGATGATCCGGGCCTTCTGTTCGGGCGAGACGCGGGCGAAGATGCTGGCCTCACGCGCGGCAGAGGCCAGTTCCGGATCGGACATGGCCTCGACTTCGGCGCCGGTGAGTGTTCCGCCGGAGGGGACCCCGAGTTCGTCGCAGACTTTCTCCGCCACCTTGGCGTTGTCGCCCGTGGCGATTTTGACAGTAATGCCGAGTTCCGCGAGCCTGTCCAGGGAGGCGCGCGCGGCGGCCTTGGGCCGGTCCAGGAAGATGAGGAAACCGGCGAGAACCAAGTCCTTTTCGTCGGCGGGACCGATAGCCGTCAGTCCGACAGCCGCTCGGGTGGCGACAGCAACCACCCGTGAGCCGGCGTTGAACTGTTCGTCCAGCATCGCCTGGACACTGGCCGGGATATCTCCGCAGAGCGCCAGGACGTCTTCGGGGGATCCCTTGGTGACGATGCGGGGCGCGGCGCCGGCTTCGCTGACCAGTATGCTGGTCCGGCGCCGCAGATGGTCGAAGTCGATAACGTCGAGGCGCTTGTACCGGGCGGGCGCGAAGTCAGCGCCCCCTGCGGATGCCCACAGCGCGGCGTCCAACGGATTCAGGCCCACCGGTGAGGCCTGGGCTTCGGTGTAGTCGGCTTCGGTGGCAAGCAGCCCCAGGGTCAGCAGCTCACCGGCGGTGATGCCGGTGCCGGCGGTGATGCCGGTGCCGGCGGGCAGGGCGGCGGTGAAGCTGATCCGGCCCTCCGTCAGGGTTCCGGTCTTGTCCGTGACCAAAACGTCCATGTCGCCAAGGTCCTCGATGCAGACCAGGCGTTTGACAAGCACCTTGCGTTTGGCCAGCTGCTGGGTTCCGGTGGCAAGGCTCGTGCTCACAATGGCTGGCAGCAGCTGCGGCGTGATCCCGACGGCGATCGCTAGTGAGAACAGCAGCGACTCGATTAACGGCCGTTGCAGGAGCAGGTTTGCGATGAAGATCAGGGATGTGAGGCCGATCGCGACCTGGAGCAACAGGTAGGAAAAGCGCTGGAGGCCCAGCTGGAATTCGGTCTGGGGCTGCCGTTCGCCGAGGCCCAGGGCGATCCGGCCAAATTCGGCCCGCCCGCCGGTGGCGACCACCGCGCCGGTACAGTTACCGGCCTGGATCACGGTCCCCATAAACAGGCATGAGGTCAGGTCCCCCAGCGCCGCCGCGCCGGGGACCGGGGCAGGGTCTTTGGCGACAGGCATCGATTCCCCGGTCAGGATGCTTTCATCGCACAGCAGGTCCTTGGCGCTCAGCAGCCGGATATCGGCGGGGATGATCGCGCCCAAAGCCAGGTGCACAATGTCGCCCGGCACCAGGGCGGTGACGTTCACTTCCTGCACGGTTGCGTCGCGGACTACAACGGCACGGTGGGTGACACGGGAGTGCAGTGCCTCCGCGGCGCGTTCGGCCCGGAATTCATTGCTGAACCCGAGACCGACGCTGACCAGCAGGATGACACCGATCACGATCGAGTTCGTGGCGTCGCCAAGGAACAGGGAGAGCCCGGCGGTGACAAGCAGCAGGATCAGGATGGGGCTGCGCAGTTGACGGGCCAGAACTGACCATCCGCTGGCCTGGTGGGTGCGTAACGCGTTCGGTCCCAGCGACACGAGCCGCCGGGCGGCCTCGGTGCTGCTCAGGCCGTTCACGCCTGCTCCCAGCTGCGCCAGGACCTCTTCCACCGGCCGGTGGGCGGCGTCTGCAATGGTGAGTGGCAGGGAACGCGGTTCCCGGATATCGAGATCTGGCATGGAGCTTCCGTTCCAACGTCGGGTTATGTCCAAGGGTACGTCCGGGAGCTTGCCGTTGCGGGCCCCGACGGTGGCGGGCGCGGTCAGGGATGCGGGCACCGGCTGTATATAATTTCCCGGTACGGTTTTGCAGCAAGCCGTTGGATTGTTCTGCGATCCCGCCGCCTGCATCCGCCACAGCCGCTCCGCTGCACGTGGGGCGCAGACCGTCCGGATCGTGTTGACCTGAGTGAAACGGCACGGCAGTGGCCAGCGAATCGACCGCAGCTTCAATTGACGAAACTTCAACCCACCAGCACCTGCATGAATTGGTGCTTCACAGCTCCGACGTGGAGGAGTTCTTGCGCGAATTGGCGCGGATCTCCGCGCGCAGCCTTTCGGAGCCCGGAGACGAGATTCTCTGCGGAATTACCCTTTTCCGGCAGCGGAAGGCAGCGACGGTCGCCAGCAGCAGTCCGGCCGCCCAGTCCATGGACGAAATCCAGTACGCCTTCGGTGACGGCCCGTGCGTGACCGCCTCGCGGGAACAGGAAACCGTGCATATCAGGGATCTCGAGGAGTGCGGGCGCTGGCCCCGGTACGCCATGACCATGCGCGGCCACGGGGTCCGGTCCATCCTGGCGTTGCCCTTCCTGCTCGACGGCGACACGCGGGCCGCGCTCAACCTGTATTCACACAGGTCCGGAAGGTTCGATGGCAGGGCGATGGACCTGGCCCAGGACTTCGTCAGCCAGACTTCCCTGGCGTTGCGGCTGGCGGTACGTTTTGCGCACTTCAGCGACACTGCCGCGAACCTCAAGGCGACCCTGGAAACACGGACCGGGATCGACGTCGCGGTCGGTATCATCATGGCCCAGAACCGCTGCAGCCAAGCTGAGGCCTTCGAACTGCTCAAGGCTGCTTCCAGTGCGCGCAACGTTAAGCTGCATGCTGTGGCGGCCAGAGTCGTGGAGTCGCTCGGCAAGGGTCCTGCCAGGACGCATTTCGAGGTTTAGGCCCCGCGCCGGATCTCCCGGACCAGCCTATCCACGATCATCCGGCTGGCACCGGAGCTGCTGCCGGCCCTGTGCTGCTGGGCATGCCAGCGGTCGACGTCGTCCGGGCGCCCGCTGCGGGCGGCAAGGTATCCCGTGAAGGGACAGTCCTCAATCTTGTGCGGGTGCGGGGAACCGAGGCGCAGGAATTTCCAGTGGTATGCCAGCGCCCCCAGAGCCGTCCGGACCTGGTGGGGGTATTCCCGCGATTCGAACTCCGCGGTCCATTCGGGTACCTCGGAAGCAGGCATCGGGCGGGCAAGGTGGTAGCCCTGGCCGTACCCCGCGCCCATCACGGCCGCCGCCTCGGTCATCCCAAGATCCTCAAGGCCTTCGGCTACGACCGTCATGCCAAAATCCCGTCCGATTTGCACCAGTGTGGCGATTAGGCTGAGTGATTCCAGCGGACTGGTTCGCAGTCCGCTGAGCATGTCCCGGTCAATCTTGACCGCCGTGAACGGCAGCATGGACAGCCGCTTCAGGCTGCTGTAGCCAGCCCCCAAATCGTCCATTGCAAGGCCTACACCCAGCTGGACCAGCCTGCTCAGCGGAGCGTGCACCGCGTCCCAGTCCGTCGTTCCGGTTTCGAGCAGTTCCAGGACAAGCCGCTGCGGCGCGATCCCGTGCCGCTGAAGCGACTCTTCAACAAACGTCGGGCAGTCCCGATCCAACAGGGTCGATGGCGCAATGTTAACGGAGACCTTCGCGGAAAGTCCCTCCCCGTCCCAGGCCGGGAGGCAGGCCAACGCCTGGTCCAGTCCAAGCCGGAACAGCCTGTCGGTCTCCGCCTCGCTCAGGTACTGGAGGAACGCTGCCGGCGGCAATACGCTGCCATCCACCAGCCTCAGCCGGGCCAGGGCCTCGAAAAGGTAGACGCTGCCGGCGCCGAGGTCTACGGCCGGCTGCATAAACATTTCCAACCCGCCGCCGAACAGCCGTTCCTTCAAGAGGTTCACGGGGCCGCTGCCGGCGCCCGGGTGCACCGGCATGCTGCCGGGGACGCGCGTGCCCGGCAGGGTTCCGGGAGCCACGCGGCCGTCGGCTGCATCCGCGGCCAGTTCCCACCAGCTCTCCGGTCCGCCGGCACGGGTTTTGGCCACATTAAGGGCGGCGTAGGCGCCGCGCAGCAAGGTGCGCGTTTCCGTGCCGTTGCGGGGCGAAGACGCCAGTCCCGCGCTCATGGTCAGGGAAATCCTTTCGCCGGCCGCCGCAAAACTTTCTTCAACGCTGCGGCCGAGGCGTTTGAGCACCCCGTCGAGCGCCACGGCGGTGTCATCGCCGGCCGCGTATTCCACCACGAGGACAAATTCGTCGCCTCCCATCCGCGCCAAGAACTCCGCCGGCTGGAGGAGAGCCTGCATCCGGGCGGCCCAAGCTGCCAGGATCGCGTCACCGGCACTGTGACCGACGGCGTTGTTCACGTCCTTGAACCGGTCCAGGTCGATCAGCCCGAGGGCGACGGCCGGCCTGACGCCATCGTCGGGGTCCAGCACTTTGGCAAGGTGGGCGTCCAAGGCGGTGCGGTTAGGCAGGCCGGTCAGCTGGTCGTGGGTGGCCTGGAACCGGAGCTGTTCGTGCATTGCCATCCGGGCGTTGATATCGCGCTGCACGCTGACGAAGTGGGTAACCTGGCCGTCCTCATCCAAGAGCGGGGTGACGGTCAGGGCGTTCCAGAACGGCGAGCCGTCCTTGCGGTAGTTGAGGATGTCGCCCCGGAACTGCTCACCGCGGAACAAGGCGTCGCGGATGGCCTTGGCGGTCTCGGGTGCGGTGCCCGGACCTTGGAGGATCCGGCAGTTGTTTCCCAGCACCTCGGCCTCCGCGTAGCCGGTAATAGCACTGAAGGAGCGGCTGGCATGCATGATTCTCTGAGCCGAGTCCGTGATCAGGGAGATCTCGGAGGTGGCTGAGAGCGCCCGCACCAAGAGCTCCGGGGGAACGCCGTCGGCAACGTGCGGCGATCCCGCCGGCTCGGGAGATGCCCTGGGAAGTGGCATGCTGAAAGCCCCTGAAAGGTCAGTCCGGGGTCCGGAATTTGATAAGTCCATTGACAGACTAACCCCCTGCCTCCCGGGGGCGGACCGCTAGTGCCGGCCCCGGCGCGGCTGTTATGTCCAGGACAGTGCGGATTGTGTCCTCGTGAGCCAGGATCCTGAAGTGGCCGGCGGTGTCCAGCCGGATGTTCCGGGCGCCGGGAAGCGCACTGCCTTCTGGGATATGCGGATCAAACAGCCCGTAGACCGAGGTGATGCGCTCGTTCACGCGTTCCTCCCTGGACAGCTGCAGGGTCACGGCATTCCGGGGCGAAAAGGCGCGCAGGCTCGGCAGCAGCATAAACGAGGCGTAGCGCGAGCCGGAGAACGGCGAGCAGACCGCCACCATACCCGTGATCCTGCGGTCGGGGTCCAGCTGCATCATCACGAATTTACCGATCAGTCCGCCTTTGCTGTGGGCGACGATCATAGCGTCGGAGAGGTCACGATCCCGGATGTAGCCGGCAATCGCATCCGCGGCCCTGGGCACGGGAAGCCGGTTCCGGTGCAGCAGGGCCAGCACATGCACCGGATGTCCTGCCTTGTGAAGCCGCCGGACCAGCGGCAGCATAAAGCGCCAGTCCTCGTAGATTCCGGGAATCACAACGACGGGCCGGGCCGTCCCGCTGAGGAAATCCTCCGGCCCGGTCCGGGAAGCTGCGCTCCGGACTTGCCGGCCGGCGGCGTAAAGGTAGTCCTGGATCCACCATTGGACCCGCTGCAGGACCCCGCTCATCCGGGGCGCCCCGGGTGAACTTCCTCTGCCGGACGGCGGATCCCGGCGAAGTCCAGGATGGCTGCCGCCACGTCCTCGGATCGGTTGTGCTGCACCACATGCCCGGCGCCTTCGATTTCCAGCAGCTGCCCGTTCGCTGCGCGTCCGGCCAACCGGCGGCACCAGTCTACGGAGGCCACGGGGTCGTCGGCACCGCGGATCACAAGGACCGGCGCAGTGACCCCGGGGATGCGCTTTTCCGTCGGATAGTCCATCATGACGCGCAGCGTTTTCAGGTACCAGCTGGCGCCGCACCGGAAATAGTCCGTGAGGACAAGGGCGTTCGAGGACGGGCTTTCGTAAAACAGGCTGTCCCGGCTGAGCGCCAGGGCCTGCTGCAGCACGGTCCGCCGTTTCGAATCAACTACCGGCCCCATCAGGACCAGCTGGGCGATCCGGTGGGGCTGCTGCAGGGCCGCAGCCGTGGCGAACTGCGCGCCCATCGAGTGCCCGACGAGCACAAACTCCAGGACGCCGAGCTGTTCGAGGGCACCCAGGATGTAGGTGGCCTGGTCCTCAACGGAGAGGGTGCGCTCCGGACGCGGTGTCGCTCCGAAACCGGGAAGGTCTATCGCGTAGGTGTCAACGGATTCCGCCAGCAGACCCTGGAGCCGGGTGAAATAGCGGTGCGAGACGCCGATACCGTGGATCAGCACAACGGCGGTGCGCGGCGCCCCCGCCCGGGCCGGGGTACTGGACGCGAACACGTGGCCCAGATGGCCTGCGGCCTCAACCTGAACGGGTGCGGGCCAGCCTCCGCTTTGCATTTTTCGTTTCCACGCCGTCTTAGTTTTTTGCCCCGTGCCAGCGTCGGGTAAGCGTCCAGGCAGCACGCCTCAGCCTTGCCGCTTGTCCCGTTCGCTGAACTCCTCATCGAGGTCGTAGTGCCTGAATTCGGTCTCCGGATTCGGTTCGCCCTCAGCCACGTATTCGTAGTCCAGCTGCCGCTGAACTTGGCTGTCAAGGACCTGCAAGTCCTTGTCCGCCACTGCGCTGAGGTCCTCGGGGAATTCATCCTCCGGGGTGAGGTGTAACTTCTCAGTCATGGCATGCCTCTCTCGGCCGGAAAGGGGTCTCGAACGGGGAGTAACGGCCGTATACAGGATACCCTCGGCCGCGCGGAGACGGTAGCCGGGGCATCAGCCTGGGGCGGTCAGCGGCCCGGGTGCCGGCTAGCTCCCTGACGGGCCGAGCGGCGGCGGTACCCCGTCATCCGGATTCTTCCCGGGCGGTGGTTCTTTGAGTTCAATGAAGACGGTGTGGGTTTCCGTGTCCCCGGTGTTCTCGCCGGAATGGTCCTGAGCGGCGAGCCAGCGGGCCGCCCCGGCCGGGATTTCGACGTCGACGTCGCCACCTTGGCCGGAGAGCCTCCGGCGGAAGGAACTCAGTGTGACCATCACGCTGTCCGGGTGCCCGTGGGGCACTGTCTTATCGCCCGGCACGTCGCGGTACTCGAGGACTCGGACCCGGTCGTTTTCGAAAATGACCCGGTACAGCGAGGGGTTTGCTACCACCGGATCCTGTCCCATGGCGCGAGCATACGCCCGTCCCGACGCCCCCGCCAGAGGGGCGGGGCGGCAGGTGGCCTAAGATTCGGCCGGCGCCTGTCCCGGCTCGGAGCCGACGTTGACGAGCCAGTCGGTCCCGTACTTATCCGTGCACATTCCAAAGACGTCTCCCCACGGAGACTTCTCCATCGGCACCGTCACCGCTCCGCCGTCGGCAAGACGGTCGAAGTAGCCGCGCAATTCGGTCTCGTCGGAACCGCTGAGTGAGACCGAAATGCTACTGCCCGGCTTGTAGCCCATCGCTTCCGGCGTGTCAGCCCCCATTAGCACCATGCCGTTTCCCGCGGTCAGCCTGGCGTGCATGATTTTGTCCTGCTCGCCGGCGTTCTCACTCATCTGGTAGTCGCCGAAAGTGCTTATGGTCAGTTCACCGCCAAACACGGACTGGTAAAACGTCATGGCTTCCTTCGCGTTGTCGCGAAAGCTCAGGTAGGGGTTCAACGTGGTCATGTCCAGGACTCCTAGCGGCTTGGATCCGGCCGGTACAGGGAGGGTTGGGGCGGCGGAGGCCGGTGCACCGTGCAGCCATATCATCCCGCAAATCGGTCCCTGAGGGTAGGGGTGAACACTGCCGTTTGCAGAGCGAGCGAACCCCCTACGCTGTCCTGGTGGAGCGGCGCCGGCTACGCGGTCTGTCCGGCGTGCTCGCCCTCTGCGATCTCTTCGAGCAGCTTGTCGTTAAAAGCCGGGAGGTCGTCCGGGTTCCGGCTGGTCACTAGGCCCTGGTCCACCACCACCTCCTGGTCGCTCCAATTGGCGCCGGCGTTTTTCAGGTCGCTCTGGAGTGTGTGGAAGGACGTGACATTGCGGCCGCGCACGACGCCGGCGTCGATCAACAACCACGGCCCGTGGCAAATCGAGGCCACCGGCTTATGCTGCTCAAAGAATGCCCGAGTGAAGGCCTGGGCGTCCTTGTCGACCCGAAGGTTGTCCGCGTTAACGACGCCGCCGGGGATCACCAAGGCGTGGAAATCGGAAGCGTTTGCGTCGGCAACAGTGAGGTCGACGTCGAACACCTGACCCTTCTCGGTGCCGTCATAGCCCTGAAGCTTGCCCCGGCCGGGCGCCACGAGAGTGGGCTCGCCGCCGGCCTCCTTGACGGCGTTCCAGGGACTGGTCAGTTCCACCTGCTCCACGCCGTCGGTCAGCAGGAAGGCAACCTTTTTACCGGAAATGTTGTGTTCTGACATGGGTCCTCCTTTGGTATCCGGGGAGGTCCACGCAGCCATCGGACGGGCCGGGTCCTCCACTCGGAGAGATTAATTCCTTACGGCATCCACCCTAAGAAGCCCCAAACTCATAAGCAAGCTGATTATGCTGGCGGCTGATGCCGGGCGGCGGCGGGCATCCGGATGAACCACCACCACACGACGGTCCTCTGGCCAGCCCACCAACACCTCGCTACTCTGGCACAAGGACAGCTACCCGAAAGAAGGCCGTTATGGACGAACAACACATCCTGAAGCGAATCTCAGCCCTGGTGGAAGAAGAGCAGACTCTCCGCGAGAAGGCGCCCTCATCTTCGGCGGATTACGAACACGGCCCGGAGCATGCCCGCCTCAAGGGCATCGAAGAGGACCTTGACCAGTGTTGGGACCTGCTGCGCCAGCGCCGGGCCAAGCGGCAGTATGGCGAAGATCCGGATGAGGCGCAGCCCCGCCCCACCAATCAAGTGGAAAACTACGACTCCTAGCTCCACGGCACACAGCCCCGGCGCGGTGAGCGTCCTGCGGGGTGATTGCGGCCCGGCCGGTCTCAGCCCTTGCTTGCCATTTCCCCGCTGACGGTTAAATTCTCGGCGACGTCGCGCAGCTTGATGTTCAACTCCGAACTGGCCCGCGAAAGGAGCAGGAAGGCCTGCTGGGCAGTGATCTTATAGCGCTCCATCAGGATTCCCTTGGCCTGTCCAATCAGGTCCCGGGTGTCAAGGGCCTGGGTGAGCTGGCTGACCTGCTGGCTACCGGCCAGCGCCACTGCCGCATGGGCTGCCACCATTGCCCCGATCCGCTCCGATTCGGCGTCGAAGGCGCCAGCCTCCCGACCAAAGAGGTTTAGGGCTCCGAGGTGGTTTCCGTTCACAAATAGCTGGAAGGAGAGCATACTTCTCGCCCCGAGCTTGAAGGCCGCCGCGGAGAAATCCGGCCAGCGCTGGTCCGTGCTGAGGTCTGGAACGCTGACAACCCGTTTGTCATAGGAGGCGTCCAGGCACGGCCCCTGCCCGGTCTCGCTCTGGAGCGCATCCACCCGGCGCGGAAGATCGCTGGAAGCGGCACGCGAGTCAATCTTCCGGCCGGGCGAGACGAGACTGACCGAAGCCTCGGCCGCGTGCGGCACCAGTTCCAGGGCCGCGTGCACCACGCCGGCCAGCATGGACTCGGGGTCGTCCTCGTGCTGGAGCGCGCGGGCGATGTCACCGAGGCGGACGGCAAGTGCCGCCGCGCTGATCGGAGAAATTCCGCGTGTACCGTCCATCCGATCACCGTTTTGCGCTACACCTAGCACCATCGTGGCGTACCTCATCTTGGCCGGGTAAATCCAATGTCTCTTCACTGTGAAATATACGCCTTTGCCGGACCTGGTCCCGTCGCCCGCCAGGAGACCCGGACCTTCCCGAATGGTAACCCGGAGTTAATCCGGGGGTGCGAGGCTGGTCTTGCCGCCCCTTTCGAGAGACGGACCCATCCGGCACGGCATACTCTCCAAGGAGCTGCAGATATGAACAGTCCAGAAGGCAATCCACCCAGTGGCCCCCCGAATGGGCACCCCAGCCAGGACCGGCCAGATGCCAGCAGCTCGCACATTCGCGAGGACGTAGCCATGACCGGCCGTTGCGGCAACGTGCACCTGCCCTCGGGCCGGACGTGCGTCCTGCCCGAACGGCATCAGGGTTCGTGCCGCTTCGTCAGCCCCGGGGACACCGGCCACCCGGCAGGTAACTAGCTGCCTCGGCGGGCGGGGCTGGTTGCCGGCCAAGGACGGCGCGTACGCTCACGATGTGGACATTGTCGAATTTTTGTCTGAGCGGATCAGCGAGGACGAGGCCGTGGCGCGGACCCTCCTCGGCGACCGGACCGTCTCGCAATCCGGCGCCTGGTACGAACAGCGCCTCTTGCTCGAATGCGAGGCGAAAAAACGCCTGATCCGAATCGTGGAATCAGCCCGCCAGGCGGCACTTGCAGCCCTGGTCAGCGCCCCGACTCAGGACGCCGGCTGGATCCCGCAGTCCCTCGAATGGATGGAGCGCTCACTGAACGCCCTCGCCCTGCCGTACATCGACCACCCTGACTTCGAGCAGGACTGGCACCAAACCTAGACTCTCCTCCGACGGCGCCTGACAGAATGGCTACATGGAAGTTGCTCTTGGACTGATTGCGCTTGTGTCGGTGGTTTGCGCGGGCAGCGCACTGGGCCGGAAAATCAACATTTCCGTTCCGCTGTTACTGGTGCTGGCGGGAGTGATCGGATCTTTCCTGCCGTTCGTACCGGACATCGAACTGAACCCCGAACTTGTCCTGGTGGGGTTGCTGCCGCCCCTGCTGTACGCCGCGGCCCTGCAGACCTCGCTGTTCGATTTTGGCTCCAACCGGCGGGCCATCGGCCTGCTTTCGGTCGGCTATGTCATCTTTGGCACGCTCGCCGTGGGCTTCGTTGTCTGGTGGCTGTTCCCCGAGATTCCGCTCGCTGCAGCGATTGCCCTGGGCGCCGTCGTCGCGCCACCGGACGCCGTCGCCGCCACTGCGATCGCGCGCAAGGTGGGCATGCCCCGCCGGATCGTTACGATCCTGGAAGGCGAGTCGCTGGTCAATGACGCGACCGCCTTGGTCTGTCTCCGGGCGGCTATCGCCGCCATTGCGGGAACCGTCTCCGCCGCGCAGGTGGCCGGCGGGTTTCTGCTCGCGGCCGGCGGCGGACTGGTGGCCGGGCTGGCAGCGGCTTACGTCCTGACGCAAGTGCGCAAACGGACCCGAAACGTCGCAATCAACACCTCCATTTCGCTGATGGCACCGTTTGTCGCGTACCTCCCGGCGGAGGCGATCCACGCCTCCGGCGTCCTCTCCGTCGTCGTCGCCGGCCTGGTGATGGGCACAAAGTCGCCGTCCATGCCCAACGGCGCCGCGCGGCTGAGCCAGCGCAGCAACTGGCACACGGCCCAGTTCCTGCTCGAGAATTCCGTGTTCTTGCTGATCGGCCTCCAGGTTCGGACCATCATTGACGGAGTCCAGGGCGATTCACTGGGGGCATCCCGGATCTGGGCAGGCTGTGCCGTGATTCTGCTGGCAGTGCTGCTGCTCCGTCCGGTCTGGGTGTTCCCGGTAACCTACCTGCCCCGGCTGATTCCTGCCATCCGCCGGAAGGATCCGTCCCCGCCGTGGCAACATGCAGCCATCGTCTCCTGGGCAGGTATGCGCGGTGTTGTTACGCTCGCCGCCGTGCTGGTGCTGCCGGCGGACCTGGAACACCGGTCAGTCCTGGTGCTTGCGGCCATGGTGGTGGTCGGCGGAACCCTGGCGTTGCAGGGCTTTACCCTTCCCGCGCTGGTCCGGCTGCTGGGGGTCCAAGGTCCGGACCAGCGCGAAGATGCCCTCAATCAGGCGTCCCTGATGCAGCTGGCCACGGCAGCCGGGGTGGAACGGCTGGCGGAAATCGGCACCGAGAACGATCCTCCGGAAGTCATGGCAATGCTTAAGCGCCGCACCCAGGAGCGCGGGCTGGCCGCCTGGGAACGGCTCGGCCGGCCGTCGGCGGAGACGGCGACACCGAGCCAGCGCTATGCGCATCTGCGCCTGGCCATGCTGGACGCTGAACGGACGAAAGTACTGGAACTGCGGCGCGGCGGCGCGTATCCGCATGAGGTCCTCAGTTCGGTCCTGGACCGGTTGGATGTTGAGGAATCGATGCTGGACGCTGCGGCGGAGGACTTGGACCTCTCCAGCGGCGGTGGCGAGGGAGTTGCCCAGCCCGGCGGGGTGTGCGATCACCTGGCATCCGCGCCGGACGCCGGCGCGCCGCGCAACCCGTTTTGCGCGGAGTGCGTCCGGGAAGGCACAACGCCGGTCCACCTCAGAATGTGCCTGAGCTGCGGCGCCGTGGGGTGCTGCGATTCGTCGCCCGGAACCCACGCCTCCCGGCATTACACCGCGACCGGCCATCCCGTCATGCGGAGCATCGAACCGGGTGAGGACTGGCGCTGGTGCTATGAGGACGACCTTCTGGGCTGAGCGAAATATCCTGCCCCCGTGCGGTGTTGGCTCTGACATGACAACAATCGGAATCATCGGTGCAGGACACATTGGCAGCCAGATTGCGCGCAAAGCGGTGCAGCTCGGCTACGACATCGTCATCAGCAACTCCCGCGGACCGGAAACCCTCACGGACCTCGTCGCGGAACTCGGCCCGCACGCCCGGGCCGCGACCCCGGCCGAGGCAGCAGCGGCGGGCGACTTCGCCGTCGTAACCGTACCGCTCAAAAACCTTGGGTCCGTTCCCGTGGAGCCGCTGGCGGGCAAGGTCGTGGTCGACACAAACAACTACTACTGGGAACGGGACGGCCATTTCCCGGCACTGGACAACGGGGAAGCCACCACGTCCGGGCTCCTGCAGGAACACCTGCCCGCCTCCAAGGTGGCCAAGGCCTTCAACCACATTATGTTCTCGCAGATCACCACCGACGGGGAGCCCGCCGGCATGCCCAACCGCCGCGCATTGGCCACGGCCAGCGATTTTCCCGAGGCTGCGGATCTGGTCACCCGGCTTTATGACGAATTCGGCTTCGACACGGTCAATATCGGCCCGTTGTCCGAGAGTTGGCGGGTGGAGCGGGACCGGCCTGCCTACGGCCAGCGGCAGAATGCCGCCGAGCTGGAAGAGAACCTGGCCCGGGCTCCGCGCACCGTCTAAGACCGCGGAAGCCTTCGGTGCGGGGGCAGGTCAGAGCATCGGTAAGACCTCCTCCCGCACCTGCTTGCGCAGGATCTTTCCGAGCATCGACCGCGGCATGTCCGGGATGGCAACGATCCGTTTGGGCACCTTGTAGCTCGCCAGGTGCCCACGGCAGTGCCCGCGGAGGGCGTCCTCGTCGAGCGTGGCCCCCGGCTCCAGTTCGACGGCGGCAACCACCATCTCGCCTCCCCGCTCGAGCGGCTTCCCAACGACGGCGGCGTCCTTGACGTCCGGATGAAGGCGCAGCACTGCCTCGGCTTCGGTGGGCGAGACGTTGAATCCGCCAGTGATGATGAGCTCCTTGGCCCGGTCAACGACTGTGGTGAAACCGTCCTCGTCCACGGTCACGACGTCGCCGGTTCGCAGCCACCCATCGGCGGTGAGTGTTTTCGCTGTTTCTTCCGGGTTGTTCCAGTAGCCCTGGAACACCTGCGGGCCTTTCAGCATCAGCTCCCCCGGCTGGCCCGGCGTTACTTCCACGGCAGGATCATCCAGGCTGACGACCTTCATCAGGGTCGATGGGAACGGCACGCCAATCGTGCCGTTGCGGCGTGTGGGGTGGAAGGGGTTGCCCAGCGCGACCGGTGAGGACTCGGTCATGCCGTAGCCTTCAACCAGCAGCCCGCCGGAGACCGACTCCCACAGTTCCACCACATGGTCGGGCAGGTTCATGGCACCGGAGATGCAGTATTTGCAGGACCGGAGCGAGATGCCCTTCTCCTTAGCGGCCATCGCTGTGCGCTCGTAGATCGGCGGCACCGCACAGTAGACCGTCGCAGGCGACTTCTTCATCGCAGCCAGGACCAGCTCCGGCTCGAATTTGGGGAACAGCACCAGCAGGCCTTGCTTGCGGATCCCGTAGGTCAGGTAGAGCGTCATGCCAAAGGCGTGGAACATGGGCAGGATCGCGTAGAACACTTCCTTGCGGTACTGCGCCCCATGCATCCACGCTTCGCCCTGCAAGGCGTTGGAGTAGAGGTTGAAGTGCGTCAGCATCGCGCCTTTTGGGCGGCCGGTGGTTCCCGAGGTGTACTGGATCGCGGCGAGGTCATCCACAGCGGGGCGGGGATGTCCCGGATCCAGCCTGCCGTGGCTCAGCAGATCCTTCCACGGCGTCGTTCCCGGGGCCGGTGCGGTCAGCGCGTCGCGGGACTCGCGCAGCTTTTTCACGGGCAGGTGCAGGGCAAAGCGCTTGACGGCGGGGAACGCCGCGAGGATGTTGACGGAGACGACGTGGTCGATCTCGATGTCGGACGGGAAGTCACGGATGGCCGCAGCGGCTTTGTCCCAGGTGATCACAACGCGCGCCTGGTGGTCTTCAAACTGGTGCCGGAGTTCCCGCGAGGTGTAGAGCGGGTTGTGCTCGACGACGACAGCCCCGAGGCGCAGCACCGCGTAGAACGCGACCACGTGCTGCGGGCAGTTCGGCAGGATCAGGGCTACCCGGTCGCCGGCGCGGACACCAAGCCGCCGCAGCCCCTCGGCGGCCCGGTCGACCTGTTCACCGAGTTCGGTGTAGCTGGTGCGGCGGCCGAAAAACTCCATCGCGGGTGCTGTCCCTGCCTCAGCCACGGACCGCTCCAGCATCGCGGAGAGGGACTCGGTGGGCAATTCAATCTCCGCAGGGACACCCGGCTGGTAGTTCTTCACCCAGGGCTGCTGGTCAGTGTGCTCCATGCTCACATCTTGCCGTTAACCGCCGTCCCCGGGAAATCTCGGCCCGGCACCTCCCGCCAACCACCCCTCGGGTCCGCAGGAGCGGCCGAGTGGGACTTTTTCCGTCCGGGTGACATCCTGAGGGCACTATGACCGCACACGAAGAGGCACCCAGCCCGTCTCCCCTCACCGGCAAGGCTCCCGGCGCCGCCCCAGCCGCGACCGGCGCTGAGGCCGCCGGGGCTGAGGCCGCCGGGGCTGGTTCGGGCACGGACCGCAGCCGGCGCGGGTTGCTGGCCCGGGCCCTGGGCGGAGGGACCGACCCGGACCCCCGTTTCACGCTGGCTAACGAGCGCACGTTCCTGGCTTGGATCCGCACGTCGCTGGCGCTGGTAGCCGGCGGCATCGCCGTCGAAGCGTTCACGTCGGCGCTGTTCGGACCGGAACTTCGAAAGTCCGTGGCCGTGCTGCTGCTCCTGCTGGGACTGTTGACCGGCGGCGGCTCCTTCTTCCGCTGGCTCAACGTCGAACGTGCCATGCGCCTGCAGGAACCGCTCCCGGCGCCGCTGCTCACCCCGCTCCTGGCGGTCGGCGGCGCCATCGTCGCTGCAGTGCTGATCGTCTTTGTGATCGTTCGGCCGGCCTAACCATGGCGACATCCAGGCCCGCCGCGGTGCATAACGATCCCGGGCTCCAGCCCGAGCGTACGGACCTTGCCTGGCGGCGGACCTCGTTCACGCTGATTACGGCGGCGTGCATCTTCCTGCGCTGGGTGCCGCACCATGGCTGGTTTGCCGGCACACTTGTGGCAGCGTCCCTGATCGTCGCCCTGGGCATCGCCATAACGCAGCGTCGCCGCTACCACCACCACGCCAGCGGCATCGCAGGAGCCGTGATGGTACCGAATTTCAGGGGCGCGGCGGCCATCGCCGGCAGCGTTGTGGTCCTCTCCGTCCTGGGAATCTACACAGTGCTGTTCCTGCCGCTGCCGTGAACGCGGCACCGCCTCCCACAATGGGCCGCGCAAAGCGGCAGCCGACCCGGCCGCCGGCACTGGGGCCCTGCCGCTGCCCGGGAGGATAGTTTGAGGCCATGATGGAAAGTTACAGGTACAACATCGAGGTCCTCCACCTCCTCGTGTCCCCCGCGCACGCCTACTTCGGCCGGGCCCGCGAGGGCGCAGCGGACGTCCCGACGACCGATGCGGACCGTGCCGAGCTGGTGACCGGCAAGGGAATTGTCGGCGACCGGTTCTTTGGCAAGGCCGCGCATATGGATGCCGCGGTCACCCTTATGGCGGTCGAGGCTCTCGAAGCGATGGCCACGGAGCTGGGCACCGGCGCCTTCGACCCGCTCCTGACCCGGCGCAATGTGGTCCTCCGCGGCGCCCAGCTGGCTCCGCTGCTGGGCGGGGAATTCGCCATCGAATCGCGGGGACACCTGGTGCGGCTCCGGGCCGGGCGGCCTGCCCACCCCTGCGCCTGGATGGACCAGATGCTCGCGCCGGGAGCCCACGCGGCGATGCGCGGGCGCGGCGGGGTGAGATGCCAGCCTCTTTCGGACGGCCTGCTGCACCGCGGACCCGCCGTGCTGATCAGCCCCGTGCCCCTGGATCCCGGGCAGGCGGGCACCCCGAGTGCGCTCCGACCGTCGCGGCTGCCCTAGCCGGGGTGGCGGCCGGCGCAGCCGTGACGCCGGTCCGGGACCGCTGCGGCTACGAATCACTTTCTGAAACCACAAACAGAAGGTGACGATGAGTGTTCAGCAGGAAACCGCTCCCTCGGGGGCCGCGACGCTGCGGCGGAGCATCCTTGGGACCGAGCTGGGCCCCTGCACGGTAAGGGTCCAGCACGGCACCGATGGTCTCCGCCCGGCAACCGGCACCCCGGATGTCTACCTCCACGGGGCCGCGGGATCATGGACGACGTTCCTGCCGCTGCTTTCCCGGGCGCCGTCCCATGACCGGGTGCTCATTGATTTGCCGGGCTGGGGAGATTCCACGAGCGGCTGCCGGCCGGAGCGATTCAGCATCGAGGCGATGGCACGCGCCGTCACCGAGGTTCTGGACTCGCTCGGCTACCAGCGGTGGAACCTGGTGGGACACTCGATGGGAGGCTTCCTGGCCTTGCACGTTGCCGCGACGTCGCCGGAGCGGACAGCCAGCGTTGCCACCATCTCGGCCACCACCTTCGGTGTGGCCGGCGCGGCCCGGCGGCCGCTGCGGTCCCTGTTCCGGTTCCCGGCTTTTGTTGGCATGCTGACGGTGATGCGGGCCATGGCGGCCCTCGGCCCGGCCGGATCCGCACTGATCCGCGCCGTCGGCACCACACCGGTCATGCGGCCGCTGTTGGCACCCTTCTTCGCAGACCCCGCAGCCATCTCCCCGCAGGTCATTCGCGGATTGGGCCTGGACGCCCGACCGGCCAGCTTCCTGGCGGCTGCCCGGGCCGCGGCCCGCTACGATTTTTCCCAGTGGCGCGGCGTCAGTTGCCCGGTGCTGGCCCTCCGGGGCGACCGGGATGTCTTTACGCCGGCATCGGACCTGATCCGGCTGGCCGCCGTTATCCCGCATATCCAGCCTGCCACGGTCCCGGTCTGCGGCCACTTCGCCAACATCGAGCGTCCGGAGTACGTGCAAGCCCTGCTCGATGACCTGCGCCGCCCCTAAGCCGGCCGCCACCGACGACGACGCGGCTGCCGCCGAACCGACTCGCCGGGAAGGGGCATGATCAGGGCACCGCTGAATCCTGGTAGCTTCACGTTTTTTCCCGATGATTGGCCGGCCCCTGCCGGATCGCACTGTGATCAGTCTCACCCTGCAATATTGGCCATCCGGCTTGAGACTCCAGCCCGGCACTGTGCATCATAAAAGGGCACGGCAGGGGCCTCCAACGTCCCGCCGGGCCAGCCCGCTGACCGCGCCGACTCCGGCGCCGAAGTGAATCAGGGGCGACGGTTTTACCCATCCTGGTGGACGCAATGAAGCCAAACCGGTGAGCTCGCAGAGCCGCCCGACGGTCTACGGCGTTCCTGGTGTGGCCGCACGGCGGCTCCGCAACGTTGCGGCAGCCGGACATCCGGAACATGAATGGAAGCACTGAACAATGACGTTTGAAACTGCCAACTCTGTCACCCACAAGCTCTGGGACCGCTCCAACATGCACAGCGAACTGGACGCCCTGGTGCACGATCTCTCGGTCCGCCACAATACGCCCAAAAGCAGCATCGCGGTGCACGCCAGCGGGCCCAACACCTTTACGCTCAGCCTGAACCACGGCGCAGCCAACACCGAAACGGTCAATCTGTAGCAGCAACAACTGACGACGGCGGGAGGCCTCAACCTCCCGCCGTCGTCAGTTAAGCTCTCATCCCCTACGCCGCTTCCTGGAGCTCGAAAGAGGACGAGGTACTCACCGGCGGGCCCGCCTCGGTGGCCCGACAGCTGGCCCAAGACGTCCCAGCGGGCGCTGCAATTACGGAACCATTCAGTCAAGGTCGACTGCGTCGCGGCCGGGCAGCCGGTCTCCCGGACAGCCGTGAACTTCATCCTCCAAGGGCCGGGATACCCAGGATTTCCGCTCCCCCCGCTTGAGTCCAGGCAGACCGGCAACTCCCGGCCCAGAACACCTAGGGCACTTAACCCGGGCCGGCTCCGTTGACCGACGCAGTGGCACGTTCCTGCGATAGTCGGTGCCCAAGGGCCAGGACGCGTACGGAAATGTCCGCCGCATCCCGTCCCGGGAGACCGGTTGAGAGGTCAGGCAGTTCCAGGGACCGCGCGCCGGTGGCGCCCCGCAGGACAGCTCTCCAGAGCATTTCCACCGTCGAGACGGTTTCGATGGCACCTGTCGGCCCCGACACCAGCCACCCCCCGCTGGTGGCAGCCACCTTGGAGGCCCCGGCCCAGGACCGGCAGGCATCGTTGACCGTTTGGGCGACGATCAGGTGTTGCCGGATCGTTCTCTCCGGGCCCAGTACGGGATCTGCTACGACAGTTTGTCCGCATGCACCACACATAGAATCTTCCCTTTCTAGGGCATAACGTCGCCGGAATTTGGTCCCAACGTCTGGCCGACATACAGGTTGCCGCCCGGATCGCTCGCGAGAAGCAACGCAGTGGGAGCTACCTCGGCCGGGAGCCCGAAGCGCAGCAACGGGAGTTCGGCACGCTTGGCGGCTTTCCACTCCGCTGAAATTCCTTCCACCAACGGCGTTTCGATGGGCCCCGGGGCGATGCTGTTGACCAGCACATTGTCGCCGGCGGTTTCCAGGGCCAGGGCCTTGGTCAGCCCCACCACCCCAGCCTTGGCTGCACTGTAGTGGCTGAGCCCGGTTCCGCCCTTGATGGCCAGCTGGGAGGCGATGTTGATGATGCGGCCCCACTTCTGTTGCCGCATCTCCCCCACGACTTCGCGGCAGCAGAGGAAGACCCCGGTCAGGTCAACGGAAACCGTTTCGTTCCACATGGCCAGGGTCATGTCTTCCAGCCGTGATTCGGTCAGCAGGCCCGCGCTGTTGACGAGAATGTCGATGCTGCCGAGCTGCGAGCGCGCCGCCGCAAAAGCGGCTTTTACGCTTGCTTCATCTGAGACGTCGACGGCGATGGTTCCCGCCGCGCCGGACCGGTCCAGGACAGCCACTCTGTCTCCATTGGCGGCAAAGGCTTCGGCGATGGCCTTGCCGATGCCGCTGGCTCCGCCCGTAACCACCACAGCCCGGCCCGACGCCCTAGGGGAGGTGTCAGTGTTGTTCATGCTTTCCCTCCAATGCCTCTCAGGCACGCATCTTGATGGTGAGACCGCCGTCGACGATCAGCGACTGGCCGGTAACGTAAACAGCGTCATCGGAGGTCAGGAAGCCGATCACGCTGGCAACCTCTTCCGGCCGGCCGACCCGGCCCCAGGGGATCTCCCGTCCGGCACGCTGCAGGCCGTCGGGCCCAAGGGAGTTCACCGGGTCCAGGGACTGGGGCGTCTCAATCAGCCCGGGGATGACAGCGTTGGCGCGGATGCCGCGCGGCCCCAGCTCCGCGGCCACGCTGCGGATCAACCCGAGCACACCGGCCTTGGCGGCCGCGTAGTGGGCATGTTCCTCCCACCCGTAGACGCCGCCGGCAATCGACGACACCGCAACCATTGCTCCGCCGTCGGTCATCTTCGCCGCCCCGGCCCGCAGGGTTCGCAGCACGCCGGTGAGGTCTACGTCGAGCATGTCGTGCCAGCGCTCGTCGGTCATCTCGCCCAGGGGCGAGTTGCGGAGGATTCCGGCGTTCGCCACTGCGAAGTCCAGCCGCCCGTATTCCTCGACGGCGCGTTCGGCGAACGCATCGACGGAAGGGGTGCTGCGGACATCCACTTCGTGGATGACGCCCGCACCCCCTGCCGCATGCACCAAGCGGAGGGTTTCCTGCGGGTCGTGCGGGTCGCCGGGAAAGGTTCCGATAACCGACCGCACCCCGTGTCCGGCGTAGTAGACGGCAAGCGCGCGTCCGATTCCGCTGGCCGCCCCGGTGATTATCGCGACCTTTCCCGCGCTCATGCTCCGACCTCGTGCGGGTGGTCCTCCATCAAGGCCTCCGTTGGCGGCTTAGCGGCGATCATCAGGAGGCCGGAAACCAGCGTTCCCAGCGCACCCACCCAGACGGCTGCGGTGCCGGTCCCGCTTCCGGCGGCAATTGCGGTGAAGATGGCCCCGCCGATGATGGTGCCCGGCTGGCTCATGGCGCCGATGAAAGCGGTGCCGGTGGCTCGGCAACTGACGGGGTAGCACTCAGCCATAAAGTACTGGATCGCAGCGTACGGGCCGACAAGGAAGAACAGGCCGGCGCCGTAGGTGAGGATGATCATGAACGGGCTCGTGGCGATGGGGCTGAGCATGATCGTGAAGGAAATGCCGGAGAGGATCCAGCCGCCGATGATGGTCCGCTTGCGCCCAATCTTGTCCCCGAGCCAGCCGTGGAAGACGTAGCCGAAGTACGCCAGCAGGTTGATCACGATGAGCATCCAGAAAGCGTCGGAGAGTTCCACGCCCTTCGCGTTTTTCAGGACGGAAGTGCCGAGGACACTGAAGATGGTGATGCCGAAAAAGTTTACGATCCAGGCCAGGGAAAACACGATGGTGTTCCGGCGCAGCTGCGGCTCCCAGATCCGCTTGAGCGGTGCCGCGGAAGAGTGTTCGACGCCGTAGGCGTGGGCCAAGGAGTGGGCGTCGGCGGACTTGCCGCTCTTCTCCAGTTCGGTCAGTTTGTGGTGCAGTTCAAACTGGGGGGTCTCCTTGAGCTTCCGGGCGATGACCCACACAATGATGGCTGCCGGAACGGTGGCCATCAGGTAGAGGGCACGCCAGCCGAGGGTCGGCAGGAAGGCCAGGGCGAGGGCACTGGCGAGCAGGAAGCCCAGCGGCCAGCCGCCCTGGATGAAGGAGTAGTGGAAGCCGGGGCGCTTGCGCTTATCGGCGACCTCGGTCACCTGGTAGACCTCGTTCATGTACGTCGCGTTGACGGCCTGTTCCGAGAATCCGAGCCCACCGAAGGAACGGACCAGGACCAGCAGCCCGTTGCTCAGAAACGGGATGCCAGTCGGAATCAGAGCCGTCAGGCCGGAGACGACGGCGGTGCCGCCGACGGTGACCATCATGCCTTTGCGACGGCCGAGCCGGTCAATAACAGGTCCGATCCCGAAAGCAACGACTGCGGTGCCGACAGCGATCCAGGTGTTGATCGCGTAGGCTTCGGGTGCCGTCCAGCCGAACTCCTCCTGCATGGCCGGCAAGAGGGTGCCGAAGAGCCCGTAGTCGAAGACGGCCACGGTCCAGGCGAGCAGGGCAAGAACGGTGGCGGTGGTGGTGTGGCGCTTGGAGAAGACCGGGAAACGGCGCTTCTCATCGGGTGCGGGTTGCGTCAGATCGACGGCAGGCTGCTGGATGGTCATTACTGGTTTTCCTTTCGGGGGCTGCGGGTGAGGAAGGAGTCCGCGATCTGGTCGAATGTGTGCCAGCTGACGCCCTCGTGGGAGTTGATGTGTTCGATGAGGCGTTCGAGCATCAGCAGGACCTGGGGCCGGCCGGAGACGTCCGGATGGATGGTCATGGTGAAGACCGCCTGGTCCATTTCGCGGTAGACCCAATCAAACTGGTCCTTCCACATCTGTTCGATGTCCCGGGGGCTGACGAAGCCGTGCGAGTTTGGCGATGCCTTGATGAACATCATGGGAGGCAGGTCATCGAGGTACCAGTTGGCCGGGATCTCCACGAGGTCGGTTTCGCGCCCCCGGACCAGCGGTTCCATCCAGGTTTCGGCGTCTTTGGTGTAGTCGATCTTCTTCCAGCTGTCGCCGACCCTGACGTAATAGGGCTCAAAGTCGCGGTGCATCAGGGAGTGGTCGTATTTGATCCCGCGTTCCAGGAGGATCTCATTGGTAACCCCGGAGAATTCCCACCAGGGTGCGACATAGCCTGTGGGACGGCGGCCGGAGACCTTTTCGATGAGTTCGATGGACCGGTCCAGGATGGCCGTCTCCTGCTCGCGGGTCATGGCGATGGGGTTCTCGTGCGAGTACCCGTGCACGCCGATTTCGTGGCCTGCGTCCACGATCATCCGGGTCAGCTCCGGGAATGTCTCGATCGAGTGACCGGGCACGAACCAGGTGGCGGGAAGTCCGTACTTCTCAAAAAGACGGATGAGGCGCGGGCCGCCGACTTCCCCGCTGAACAGGCCCCGGGAGATATCACACGGGGAGTCTTCGCCGCCGTAGGAACCGAGCATTCCGGCAACGGCGTCCACGTCGACGCCGAACGCGACTTGGATGTCCTTAGTCATGAGATCAACCTTTCACTGCGCTTTTTCTTGGGTTTTGGTTATTGGGGTTTGGTTCGGTGCGGTAACTGTCAAGGGACCTTGCCCCGGAGGGCGAAGGTGTCCGCAATGCGGTGCTGGGGAGTACCGAGCCTGAGCAGCAGGCTGAGCAGGACCAGGGACTGGGATGGCCTGAGCAGGCCGGAGGAAATGGCGCCTGCGGCACGCAGATCTTCACCGCCGCCGTCGCCGTACCTGGGCACAACGGCGCCGGCCTCCACCCTCGTGCTCGTCACCACCACGACGCCGGCCGCGCTGGCGTCCGCTACTGCCCGGCACATCGTGCGGTTGGCATTGCCAGTACCCGTCCCCTGGAGCACTATGCCCGCCGCCCCGGCCTGGAGGCTGGCCCGCAACAGGGTCGAGTCGGACCCGGGGTAAGCGGCGATGAGGTCCACGCGGGGTGAACCGGCCGCCGCTCCCGGCAAGGGAAACGGGTCGTATGCGGGCCGGGCACGGTCGAGGCTGACGTCACCTGAACCGGATACCGATCCTGCCGTGCCGAAGTCCGGGTTGGCGAAGGCATCGAGCCTCGTTGTGTGGCTCTTCCGGACTCCCGCCGCGGGGTAGATGGTCCCCGCGAAGGCGAGCAGTACGCCTTTTCCACGCGCCTGCGGGGAGCCGGCGACTGCAATCGCGCGGGCGAGATTGTCGGGACCGTCCGGTGCCTGGGAGTCGGCGGGGTGCTGCGCTCCGGTAAAGACGACGGGCCGGGGATCATCGTGGATGAGGTCCATCAGGTAGGCGGTCTCCTCCATGGTGTCCGTCCCGTGGGTGACCACAATTCCCAGAACCTGCGGGTGAGCAAGGGCCTGCCGGACCTTGGCGCAGATGGCGATCATGTCCTCAACCGTCAGCAGGTACGAACCTTTCCGGAAAACATCCACCACACGGACCGGATGCCGGGCCGGAATCCCCATGCCGGCGAACACCTGCTCGCCCGTGTCCGACGCCACAGCGGCACCCCCAGCCTCGGCCGCACGGGAAGAAATTGTTCCTCCTGTGGCCAACAGCACCACGTGGGGGCCCTGCAGATCTGTGACAGTCATTTCCACTCCGTTAGTTAAGCGCCTGATGCCTGAAGCGCACCCAATCGATTGGGTAGTTGGCTAAAAAGTTATCGCCGCGATGTTTCGGCTAAATGCTTCCGGGTGTTTCGAGGGTGTAAACACTGCGCAGCCTGATTCCGGCCTGCTCGGTACCCAATCGATTGGGTTAGCCGGTGAGATGACTATAGAATGTGATGTGCGGCACGTCAAGAGCTCACGAAGCAGGGATCCGCACGTTTTCGGGCAGTCTTGGTGATGACGTCTTTATGAGCCGAGCCAGGGGGAAAGAATGAACGAAGCCGCAGGCGATGGCCGGGCCGTCACGCTGAAGGATCTTGCCAACGAGCTCGGGATCCACCCGTCGACGGTGTCCCGGATCCTGCACTCGGGCACTGACGTTGCGCGGGGGGCCGCCTCCGTGGCGACGGCCGAGCGGGTGCGTGATCTGGCGCGGAAGCGCGGCTACTCCCCCGACCCCCAGGCGGCTGGCCTCCGGACACGGCGGACCCGGCTCATGGGCGTAATCGTTCCCCGGCTTTCGGACCTTGTCCTGGCAATCATGTACGAGGGCATCGACGAGGCCGCGGCGGAACTGGGCTATTCGACATTTGTGATGAACTCGCGCGATGACCCTGAGGAACAGCGACGCAAGACGGACACCATGCTCGCCCGGCGGGTGGACGGGCTGATCATCGGTGACGCCCATTTGGACACTGGGCTGCTGGTGGAACTGACCGACCGGAAGGTGCCGTTTGTGCTGATGAACCGCCGCGTCCCGGGCTACCCGGCGGCTACCTGCGACGACGTCCTGGGCGGGGAGCTTGTGGCCGAGCACCTGTGGAAGACCGGGCACCGGAATGTCGCGGTGATCGCCGGCGAGCCGTACGCCAGCACGGCTGTCGACCGGACGGCCGGTTTCGTCGACCGCTGGCGTTCGCTGGGGGGAAAGCTGCCCGGGAACGCCGTGGTGTGGTCCCGGTTCGATACTGCCGGGGGCCGTGAAGCGGCCGAGACCATCCTGACGCACTGCCGTCCCCGCCCGACGGCGCTTTTCGCCGTGAATGACTTCGCCGCGATCGGGGCCATGGGAGCGCTGCGGTCCCATGGCCTCACCGTCGGTACCGATGTGGCAGTGGTCGGCTTTAATGACACGTCACTGGCCGCGGAGCTGCCCATTCCGCTGTCCTCCGTCCGCTCGCCAATGCTGGATATCGGACGTACGGCGGTGCAGCTGCTAAAGGGGGTGCTCGACGGCGCACACGTCGAGTCCGTGAAGCTGGTGCCGACCTTGTGCGTCCGGGAAAGCAGCGCCTAAACCAGCGCAGAAACGACTCGCCAACGGTGCGGGGTCGTCCGCGCGGCCGTCGTCGCCGGACTAGACGAGCTTTGCGTCGAGCTGCAAAGAGGCAACGATGCTGAGGGCGAGCATGCAGGTGGCCCGGACCTCTCCGTCGGACAAATCCAGCTGCAGGAGCGCCTCGATCTTCCGCAGCCTGTAGCTGAGGGTGTTTCGGTGGATAAAAAGCTCATCGCAGATCCTGGCGGAATTTCCGCTGTGGCGGAGGTAGGCGTCGAAGGTCTCGTGCAGGGCGCCACCACCATCGGCGGCCAAGGGTGCCAGAAGCCGCTGGCACATTGCCACCAGACCAGGGCTGGGCAGCCCCTGCACTATGCCGGCGAGATCGGCCGGCGGCGCGTGATGGACCCCGGGCCGCCCCATCTGACGCCGGGCCAGCTGCAGAGTCAGCGGCAGTTCGCCAAGGCTCGCGGACTCCGCGACGATGACGGACAATTCCGGGGCATCCACAAAGAACTCACTGACGGCAGCGAGCAGATCAGCAGGTCCGTGCCGATGCTGCAGCAGCAATGTGGTGAGCCCGGACTCCTCCATAAACCTGACCGTGCCATAGGCGCCCTGCAAGCCCACCCGGGCCCGCCAGGCGATGGCACGAAGCCTGGCGGGCGCCACCTCGCCGGAACTTCCGACCAGCACAGTGTCCCAGCCGCCGTCGGGATCGCAGCCGGATTCGAGGGCATAGCGTCGCAGCGGGGTAGAAGGATCACCGCGATCCTCGTAGAGGGCCTCCATAAACCGCGCGGCTTCGACGGAATGCAGTGGCGAATGCGACCCGAGTGTATAACTCAGCTGCATTCCAATGACGGCAGCCACCGGACCCAGGATCGGCTGCAGGACGATATTGCTCCCGATACCCTCAATGGCCAGCCGGAATTGAGCGGATTCACCGCTGGGCAGCCGAAGCGCGGTCCGGGTGGTCCCGCCATGAGCCGTGCCCGCGGCAACGAGCTCGAAGGCATTTTGATCGATCACCGCTACCCTGGCGTCGACGGCGTCCGCCACCCGCTCCAAAACCTCGGCCAGGGAATGCCCGTCGGCGGCCAACCGGGTGCATTCATCCGCCAGCTCCCAGCCCTTGCGCAACTCCTCGTAGCGCTCGGCGGCGATCACCCGGTCCACGTGGCGCATGATCAGCACAAACGGCACTTCCGGCGGGAGTTCCAGCAGTGGCAAGCCATGGGTCTCGCAGGCCCGGACCAGGCCGACCGGCAGCTCGCGGTGCGCGGCGCCCAGCCCAAACGCCAGTCCGGAGACCGGGACGGCGACCAGCCGTTCCACGTAGGCGTCCCAGATCCTGAAGTCTGTAACGTTCAGGCCCATCCCGTTGGTCAGCACCAGGGCATTCACGCTGAGGAACGGCGTGGGGTCCATGTGCTCGGTAGGGGCGCACCAGGTGATGGGCCTGGCCAGCCGTCCGGCGCCGCCCGGAACACGCAGGCGGATGTTGAGGTCGGGATCTCCGACCAGGTCTGAAATTCGCAAGGATCCTCCAGGAACGGCAGGCTCAAGATCTTTGGCTAGTGCGGTAAGCATAAGTGAGGGAATCAAATTCAGCGAGCTGCACAATATCCGTGAGCCCCGATGCTGAGTAGCGTTGCACCCATGCAACGCAATGTGACTCCCGACACCCCCGCTTACCCGCCAGGCCGGGTGCTGCTGAACTCCGACATGGGCGAAGGCGTGGGCCTCCACGAGTTCGGCAACGACGAAGAACTTATGCGGATCATCGACGTCGCCAATGTGGCCTGCGGCTACCACGCGGGCGATCCGGACGTGATGAACCGGACCGTTGCGCTGGCCGCAGAGCACGGCGTGGCCGTCGGTGCGCACCCTGGCCTCCCTGACCTGGTCGGATTCGGACGCCGCCGTATGACCATGAGCCCCGGTGAAGTCGAGTCGATCATCCTCTACCAGACCGGCGCCCTGGCTGCGTTCCTCGCAAAGCACGGGCTGGAACTAAACCACATCAAGCCCCATGGCGCCCTGTACGGAATGCTGGCCGGCGACGAGGAACTGATGCAGGCCGCCGCCGGAACCGCTTCGCAGTTCGGCGTCCCCTTTTTCGGACTTGCAGGGACGGCCCACGAAACCGTGTGCCGGGCCATGGGCGTCGAGTTCGTGCCCGAACTCTACGTTGACCTCAATTACGGTCCGTCCGGGGAGCTGCTGATCCAGCGCCGCCCGGCTCCGACCGACCCCGACGCCGCCGCCGAGCGGGTGCGCGGGGCGCTGGCCGGACGGCCCGTCCTGGCCGTTGACGGAACCGAACTGGACATCACCTTCCGCAGCGTCTGCGTCCACTCCGACGCGCCCAACTCCGTTGCAGTGGCCGGCGCCGTTCGTGCGGTCCTGGCCTGAACCGCAGTATCCAACTTCCCGAAAGAGAGCACCCCGTGGCAACCATCATTTCCCCGCTTCCCGGCATCTTCTACCGCAAGCCCGGTCCGGGCAAGCCGCCCTTCGCCAATGAGGGCGACACCATCGAGGTAGGACAAACCCTGGGCATTATCGAGATCATGAAGCAGTTCACCGAAATCCAGTCCGATGTCGCCGGAACACTGGAATCCTTTGAAGTCAAGGAAGGCGACATGGTCAACCCGGGCGACGCCGTCGTTATCATCCGGGAGGGATAGCCATGAGGAAACTGCTGATCGCCAACCGCGGCGAGATCGCGGTGCGGATTGCCCGAACCGCCCGTGCAATGGAAATCGAGACGGTCCTGGCTGCCAGCGAAGCCGACGTCGAGTCCCTGGCTGCCCGGACCGCCGACCACGTGATTGTGGTGGGTCCGGCTCCTGCCCCCGCCAGCTACCTGAACCAGGATGCCATCATCGCTGCGGCGCTGGAGACCGGCTGCCATGCTGTCCACCCTGGCTACGGGTTCCTCTCCGAGAACGCGGTATTCGCCCGGAAGGTCGCAGCTGCTGGCCTGATCTGGGTGGGGCCGGATGCCGACGCGATCGAGATGATGGGCAACAAGTCCTTGGCGAGGGAATCCGCCCGCAAAGCCGGAGTCCCGGTCCTCCAGGGGTCGGACGGACCCCTGGAGCCGAATGCCGACGCCGTGGAGGTCGCCCGCAGGGTCGGCTATCCGCTCGTCGTCAAAGCCTCCGCCGGCGGCGGCGGCCGGGGCATCCGCTTTGTGCACAGCGAAGATGAGCTCCTGGACACCATCGAGATCGCGCGCGGCGAAGCGGCCTCCGTATTCGGGGACCCGACAGTCTATCTGGAACGTTTTGTGCAGCACGCCCGGCACGTAGAAGTACAGATCCTCGGCGACGGAATGCGTTTCATCCATCTCGGGGACCGGGACTGCTCCATGCAGCGGCGTTCGCAGAAGGTCATTGAAGAGGCTCCGGCGCCGGACCTCCCGGACACTGTCCGGGAAAGAATCCGGGAATCCTCCGTGGAGCTCGCCCGCGAATGCCGCTACAGCGGCGCCGGAACAGTCGAGTTCCTCTACGACCCGGTCAATCATGAAGCTGCGTTCATCGAAATGAACACCAGAATTCAGGTTGAGCACCCGATCACCGAGCAAATCACGGGCGTCGATCTGATCCGCGAACAACTGCTGATCGCATTCACCGGTGAGATGTCCTTGCGGCAGGAGGACATCACGTTTGCCGGCCATGCCATCGAGTGCCGCATTAACGCCGAGGACCCGGAGAACAACTTCTTCCCCAGCCCCGGCCTCATCACCGCCTTGGACTGGGCCGCAGGCGGCGGCATCAGGGTGGACACCGGCGTCGAGGCCGGATCCACGGTCAGCCCGTACTACGACTCGATGCTTGCCAAGCTGATAGTCCATGCGAAAAGCCGCGACTCCGCCATTGAGGCCATGCTGGCTGCGCTGGACCAGACCGTGATCGAAGGGGTCAAAACCACGATCCCGGTGCACAAGCTGTTGCTGGCCAGGCCCGAATTCGCCGCGGTCAGCCACCACTCGAAGTTCATAGAAACCGTTGCCGATCTAATGGAGGCGCCATGAATAGCCCCGCACCTGCAGTACCGGAGGCTCGCTACACCTGGGGCGGGGACGAATTCCTGTTCGTTGAAGTTTCGGAGTCCATGAGCCTGGCCGCCAATTTCAAGGTGATGTCCATTGCCGCGAAGCTTTCAGCCATGGAATTGCCGGGCATCGTGGATGTCTGTCCTGCCAACGCTTCGCTGCTGGTGCGGTTCGATCCTGACATCCTGCCGCCGTCGACCTTGGAAAAGACCGTCCGGACGATTGAAGGGGACCTGTCCCATCAGGAGGATCGGGCCCTGGAAACCCGGATCGTCGAAGTCCCGGTCTGGTACGACGATCCCTTCACCGCAGAGGTGGCCGGGCGGTTCCGCGAAGGATTCCATCAGGAGCCGGACGGCACGGACATCGACTACGCAGCAAAGGTCAACAACCTCAAGGACGCCGCCGAATTCATCCAGCGCCATCATGAGCAGCCGTGGCTTGTCACCATGGTTGGATTCGTCGCCGGCTTGCCGTTCCTGTTCCAGCTAGTTGAGCAGGACAAGCAGCTGGAAGTGCCCAAGTATCTGAGTCCCCGCACCGATACGCCCAAGCTGACGGTGGGCCACGGCGGCTGCTTCGGCTGCATCTACTCCGTGCGGGGTGCCGGGGGCTACCAGATGTTCGGGGTAGCCGCCGCGCCGATTTTCGATCCGGCCCAGGCACTGGCTGACTTCAAGGACTTTATGGTCTTCTTCCGGCCGGGCGACATCGTGAAGTTCAAGCCGGTCACCGAAGCCGAATACAACACCATCCAGGCCGAGATCTCGGCGGGGACCTTCCGCTACCGGCAGGCGCCCGTGACATTCGATGTGTCCAAGGCGCTGGCCCATCCCGAAGCGTACAACCAGGAACTTATGGGGGCCCTCAATGGCATTTGATATCAAGAACCCCGGGCTTGCCACCACGGTCCAGGACCAGGGCCGCACCGGCCACTACAACGTGGGCATCCCGCAGAGCGGATCCATGGACCAGTACTCTGCCGAACTTGGCAATGCCCTGGTAGGCAACACCGCCCGGGAAGCAGTCCTGGAATGCACGTATCTGGGCCCGGTGCTGACCACCGGCGAGGACGCCGTCGTCGCCATCACCGGGGCTCCAGTGGAGGTGAAAGTCAACGGCGAAGCCCGCCCCCAGTGGACGCGGCTGCGGCTGGGCGCCGGAGATGAGCTGAGCTTTGGGGTTATCCGCGGCGGGACGCGCTACTACATCGCTGTCCAGGGCGGCGTCGACGTTCCCGAGGTGCTCGGCAGCCGGTCCACCTACAGCCTGGGCGCGATCGGCGGCTTCCATGGCCGCAAGCTGGAGGCCGGCGACCAGGTTCCGGTCGGAATTCCGCTGAACGGCGGTGTTGTACCCAACGGCGACACGATTCCGGAAGAATTCCGTCCAGGGTTCGCAAAAGAACAGGACGTCAGGATAGTCCTTGGCCTGTACGACCACCGCCTCACCGCCGAAGGACTGGACAATCTCCTGAACGGCGAGTGGAAAGTGACCCCGGTGGCTGACCGGATGGGCTTGCGGTACTCCGGCCCCGGCGTGAAATGGATAGAGCGCGAGCAGCCTTTTGGGGCCGGTTCCGATCCGTCCAACATTGTGGACGCCGGCTACGCCGTCGGCTCCATCCAGATTCCCGGCGGTACCCAGCCGATCATCCTGCATCGCGATGCTGTCTCCGGCGGCGGCTACGCCATGGTGGGAACCGTCATCAGCGCCGACATGGATCTGGTTGCCCGTGCCGCTCCCGGGACCTCCACCCGATTCGTTGCCGTCAGCCAGGATGAGGCGCTGGTGGCGCGCAAGGAACTCGCTGAACGCAAACAGGAGGCGCGGGCAGCCCTCGGCTCCAGCCTCTGATGCACGGCACAAAAGCAGGAACCGGGAGGACTGCCGGTTCCTGCTTTTGTGTTTCCGGCTGCTGTGCGGCCCGGATACTCGCCAATCGTCGATCCCTGCCGTTCACCGCCACTCCACAATGGTTTCATTGCCACTGAGTACGTTGGCGGGGTCCTGTTGAGATCCACCCTTTGAGAGGCTCCCCCATGAGCACGACTCGCACCCGAGGCATCCTCACGGCCGCCGCAGCCATCGTCCTGACAGCGGCCGCAATCGGCGGCACTGCGGCCGCCCAGGCCGCCGGCAACAACGATCAGCAGGGCGGGGGCGACGCCGGCAGCCACCACGTAACTGGCACGGCACTGTCCGAGGCGTTCAGCGGCGTCGACCGTGCCACAGCCTGGCAGCAGACCGGCAAGCTGAAGTTGAACTTTCCCACGTACCACACCGAAGGAATCGCCTTCAGTGAGGACCACATTTTCCTCTCGGCTGTCCAGATCCTGGAACCGACCACAAAGCTGCCCGCCACACAGGACGGTTTTGACCGTACGCCCGGCAAGGGCGTCGGCCACCTGTTTGTGATGGACAACGCCGGGAACCTCCAGAAGGACATCATCCTTGGCGAGGGCGACATGTACCACCCCGGCGGCATCGACTTCGACGGCACCAACGTCTGGGTGCCGGTTGCCCAGTACCGGCCCAACAGCAGCGCCATCGTGTACCGGGTGGACGCGAGAAGCCTCGAGGTGCACAAGCAATTCGAGGTCAAGGACCACTTTGGCGGCATCGTTATGGACAAGCAGACGGGCCGCCTCGTCGGCAACACCTGGGGGTCGCGACGCTTCGCCGAATGGGACCTGCACGGCCGGCAGCTCGCTAGCTGGCAGAACCCGAACTACTTCATCGACTACCAGGACTGCCAGTACGTGACGAACTCAAAAATGCTCTGCGGCGGGATCACCAACCTCCCCCAGGCCACGCAGTCCGGCGGAGCCGGCGCAAGCTACGAACTCGGCGGAATGGCGATGATCGACCTCAAATCCCGCAGCGTACTCCGCGACGTCCCCTTCCAGCAGTGGTCCACCGCCGGTCACGCGGCGACGCGCAACCCGTTCAAAATGACCGCCGACGGCGACCACCTCACCATGAGGGTGGCTCCCGAAAACGGCGATGAGGGCAACGGCACCGAAATCCTCAGCTACGAGGCCACCGTTACCGCAACCGAGTAAGCCCCTTGCACCTCCTATAAATGAATGGACACCCTATGCCTCATCCAGCACGCTCCACCCGAAAACGCCTCGCCGCCGTCACCGGCGCCGCGGCTCTGGCCGCGTCGACGCTGGCAGCCGGCCTGATCGGCGTCGGCGCCGTCCCGGCCTCGGCCGGAGATAAGCACGCCGAAACCGCGACCCCGATCAAACATGTGGTGGTGATTTTTCAGGAAAACGTCTCCTTCGACCACTATTTCGCCACCTACCCGGAGGCCGCGAACATTCCCGGCGAAACCCAACAGGGCACCGGCACCCCGGCGGCCACCTTCACTGCCGCCAAGAGCACGCCCAAGAAAATCGACACCCTGGCCACCGCGGGCCTGCTAGCCCCGAACAACCCCAATACTGCCCAGCCGGCCCGCCTCTCGCCCATGCAGGCCGTCACCTGCGACCAGGACCACAACTATGGCGCCGAGCAGAAGGCATACAACGGCGGCTTGATGGACAAGTTTGTTGAGTTCACCAGCCGGGACGCCTGCGGCACCAACCAGTACGGCCGCAGCGGGCTGACAATGGACTACTACGACGGAAACACCGTCACCGGCATCTGGAACTACGCCCAGAACTACGCCATGAGCGACAACCACTTCAGCACCGTCTTCGGACCGTCCACTCCGGGTGCGCTGAACCTGGTCTCCGGCCAGACCCACGGAGCCACCGAATACACGGCGGCCGGCCAGCCCGCTAAACCGGCGGCCAGCGACTACACCGTCCGCCGGCCGGACGCGAAGGGCGTCGGCACCATCATCAACGACCCGGACCCGGTCTACGACGACTGCTCCAACAACAGCCACGCCAAAACCAACAACCTGGCCGGCCTAGACGGCAAGAACATCGGCGACCTACTTAACTCCAACGGCACGTCCTGGGGCTGGTTCCAGGGCGGCTTCGCGCCCACCACCCCGGCGTCCGGGAGCACACCCGCATCGTGCCTGTCCAGCCACACCAACGCCGCGGGCGCCGACGTCGTGGACTACTCCCCGCACCACCAGCCGTTCCAGTACTACGCTTCCACCGCCAACCCGCACCACGTCGCCCCGGCGTCGGACGCGGAAATTGGCCACAACGGCCAGGCCAACCACCAGTACGACCTCACGGCGTTCAACACGGTGGTCAACACCGACAACATGCCCGCCGTGTCCTTCCTAAAGGCGGGCATGTACCAGGACGGCCACGCCGCCTACTCCGACCCCATCGACGAGCAGAACTTCATTACCAGCACCGTTAACCAGATCCAGAATTCCAAGAACTGGGAGGATACGGCCGTGGTGCTCGCCTACGACGACTCGGACGGCTGGTACGACCATGTCGCCGCCAAGGTGAAGAACTCCTCCAACACTGAAGACGACGCCGCCTGGTGCACGGACGCCGCCGCCAGCGGAGTTCCGCTGGCGGGCGGCTACGCCGACCGCTGCGGACCCGGCCCACGCCAGCCGCTCGTGATCATCTCCCCCTACGCAAAGAAGAACTTCGTAGACCACACCGAGACCGATCAAACCTCGATCCTGCGCTTCATCGAGGACAACTGGCACACCGGACGGATCGGTGACGCTTCCGCCGACTCCGCGGCCGGCTCGCTGAACGAGATATTCAACTTCCACAAGCAGCGCACCGGCAAGGTCCTGCTCGACGAAAACACCGGCGCCGTCGCCTCCATCACAAACAGGAACGACGATGACGAAAAGCACGGCAGGGACGACGAGAGGTAGGCACCCTCGCGCAGTCCCTGCGCGTCCTCAACACAGCACCCCCAGGAACCGCCTCCGGCCACGCGCCGGAGGCGGTTCCTTTTCCTTGGCAGGCGGTCTTGATGCAGGAACCGTTTTCGGAGTAGACCAGCTAATACAGCCAACAGTCCGTCGCCCGGGCCGAGAGGTCCTTGCCGTAGCCGTGCAGACTCCGGGTGCCGGCGGGCGGAACAGCAAGGACAGAGGAGAGCACCATGAGCGAAGAGCAGGCGGCACCGAAGACAAAAGGTGTTGCGGCGCAGCTGCTGGGAACGGTTGACCTGGGGCCCGAGATCGAAGGCATGGCAGGACGCCTGCTCCGGATGCGGATGGTGACCATCGAGCCGGGAGGCGTCTTCGGCCCTGTGCATGACCATAAAGACCGGCCCGGCATGGTCTACATCCTGCAAGGAACCATCACCGACCATCGCAATGGAGCGGCCACGGACTATGGCCCGGGAATGGGTTGGCCCGAGGACGGGAACACCTTTCACTGGCTGGAGAACAGGGGGGCCGCTCCGGCGGTGGAGATCTCGGTCGATATCGTCAGGCAGGCGTAGGCGCCCGCAGCGGCCCCGGATCAGGACGGGAGGATCTTCCGGTTCACGCCCCCGGTGAAGCTATGCAAAATACCCCCCAGGGTATAGAGTGATTGGCATCACAGTGTGTAACAACACGAAGAGAACGGCGTCCGCGCTGAAGCGACGCCCGGTTCGAGAGAGGCGTCTTATCCATGACTATGCACCACGAGATCCTGATCGTCGGAGGCGGCAATGCGGGACTGAGTGTCGCCGCCCGGCTCCGCCATGCTGGCCGGACTGATATCGGCCTGATTGAGCCGAGCGAGTACCACTACTATCAGCCGTTATGGACCCTGGTGGGAGGCGGTTCGGCCAGCCAGACGGAGTCGGTCCGTCCACAGGCAACCGTAATGCCGCAGGGAGTTGCGTGGATCAAGGACGCCGCGACGGATATCGATCCTGAGCGGCGAAGCGTCGCACTGGCGTCCGGCGGATCCGTCACCTATGACTATCTGGTGGTCTGTCCCGGCATCCAGTTGGACTGGGACAAGATCCCGGGCATGGCCCAGGCCCTGGAGTCGCCGACCGTCTCCAGCAACTACCGCTTCGACTTGGCACCAAAGACCTGGGACATGATCAGGAACCTGAAGTCCGGAACGGCCGTTTTCACCCAGCCCTCAGGGCCGATCAAATGTGCCGGCGCGCCGCAGAAAATTGCGTACCTGGCCGCCGATTACTGGCAAAAGCAGGGGGTGCTGGACAAGATCCGGGTCGTGATGGTTCTGCCGACGCCGGGTATGTTCGGGGTCAAGGTGTTCGCCGATGAGCTTGAGCGGGTGGTGGCCAAGTACGGCATCGAAGTCCGCTTCAACAGCGAGATGACCTCGGTGGACCCGGCCGCTGGCGTGGCAGTGATTACTGACAATGCGGCAGGCTCCCAGGAATCCTTGCACTACGACCTGCTCCACGTTGTGCCGCCGCAGTCTGCGCCGGACTGGCTCAAGCGCACCCCGCTGGCGGACCCGGCCAACCCCGCCGGCTACGTGGACGTTGACAAGCACACCATGCAGCACAAGCGGTACCCGGAAGTTTTTGCCCTGGGCGACGCGGGGTCTACACCGAACTCGAAGACCGGCGCTGCGATCCGCAAGCAGGCCCCGGTGCTGGTGAAGAACCTGCTGGCCGCCATTGAAGGGGAGGCCGCGGCCGCCCAGTACGGCGGGTACTCCTCCTGCCCGCTGACCACGGCGCGGGGGAAAATGCTGCTGGCGGAGTTTGATTACACTTTGCAGCCCGCCCCCAGCATTCCGTTCATCGACACCACGAAGGAACGCAGCGACATGTGGCTGCTGAAGCGCTACGGGCTTCCGTTTATGTACTGGAACCTGATCCTCAAGGGGCGCATATAACTCCACGGGCAGCAGGAGAACTCCGACGGGGCAGTGGCTCCGCCCCGATCCCATCGGCGGGCAGGCGCGCCCACGGCAGGTTCCGGGGGCGACGCCCCGCCGGGCCCAGAATGGCACCATGAGCTTTTTATCCTCCGGCCGCGTTCAGACCCCCGTCCTGGACATCGGATACGAGTCCGCGGGCGACCCGGGCGGGCCCCCGGTCATCCTTCTGCACGGATTCCCGTATGACGTTAGGGCCTTCGACGACGTCGCCCCGATCCTCGCCGGCCAGGGCGCGTATGTGCTCGCGCCCTACCTCCGCGGGTTCGGTCCGACCCGGTTCCTCGATCCCACGACCATCCGCTCGGGCCAACAGGCCGCCCTCGGCCAGGACCTCATCGACTTTATGGATGCCCTCAGCATCGGCCAGGCAGTCGTGGCAGGCTACGACTGGGGCGGCCGGGCGGCCTGCGTCGTGGCGGCCCTGGAGCCCGGACGGGTTGCCGGCCTCGTCTCCGTGGGCGGCTACAACATGCACAACCTTGCCCGGTCCGGCGAGCCTGCCCTCCCGGAATGGGAGCGAAGCTACTGGTATCAGTACTATTTCCACTCGGAGCGGGGGCGCCGCGGGCTGGAACTAAACCGCGAGGAATTGTGCGGGCTGTTGTGGCGTACCTGGTCGCCCGGCTGGGATGGTGCACGGCAGGCCTTCACCGCGAGCGCCCCGAGCCTGCACAACCCCGACTTCGTCGACGTTGTCATCCACTCCTACCGCCACCGCTACGGGCTGGTCGACGGCGACCCCCGGTACCAAGGGCTCGAGGAGCTGATCGCCCGGGAGCCGCAGATCAGCGTTCCAACGGTAATACTCGAAAGCGGGGACGACGGCGTCGGCGGCCCCGCGGCGGCAGCCGGCAGGGGGCACTTCACCGGCCCCTACCGCCACCGGGTCCTGCCGGGCATTGGGCACAACGTGCCGCAGGAGGACCCGGACGCGTTCGCGCAGGCGGTACTGAGCCTGGTCGGCTAAGAGACTCGAAGCGGGCCCTCAGAGCATAAGTTTGAAACCGAGGTGCGACGCTTCGAAGCCAAGCCGCTGATAGAACCGGTGCGCCGCGACCCGGGAGCCGTCGGACGTGAGTTGGACCAGTCTTGCGCCTCGCCGGCGGCCCTCGTTGACCGCCCAGCTGATCATGGCGCCCCCGAGTCCGTTGCTCCGCAGGTCCGCCCGGACCCGCACCGCCTCAATCTGCAGTCGAGTCGCCCCACCACGGGCGAGTCCGGGGATGAATGTCAGCTGCATCGTCCCAACTACCTCCCGATCAGTCGTCACGACGGCGACCAGCAGTTGCGCAGGATCGGCGTCAATGGCTTGAAAGGCGCGATCGTACGGCCCCCGGTCCTCGGCCGCTACCGAGTCGGTGGAGGCCCTGAGCTGGTCGTCCGCCAGGAGCCGCAAAATCGGGCCGACGTCGGAGGGTTCGGCTTTCCGGATCGTAAAGGGTCCACCGGGCAGGTCCAGTGCGGCGAGCATCATGGGCCCAGTATTTCAGCCCCCTGTGACCAGCTGGGACAACCGATGCCGCCGGCTAGTTTTCGATTGCCTCGGCGCGGCGGTGCTGCCCGGCTGAACCTGCGTTGTGGCTGGTGGCCGGCATGGCGATGACGGCGATCACCGTGAGCACGGCCCCGACCAGCACCGAGAGGAACACTGCCCCGGAGGCCGAGACGATGGTGTGCGGATCCGTGCTGCCGCCCGGGGTGCCGGAGTAGATCGCGTTGGCAACCGCCCCGAAGACTGCCACGCCGATGGCGCTGCCGATCGAGCGGGCGAAGAGATTGGTGCCGGTGACTACCCCGCGCTCGTTCCATTCGACGCTTGACTGGGCGGCAATGAGGCTTGGGGTCGCGACCAGCCCAAGACCGAGCCCGACGATGAAACAACTTATGGCGACTAAAAGAATGCTGGGTGTGGAGGCGGTCAGGGCAAGCACCGCTGCGCCGATGACAGTGACCGCGACGCCGATCATGGCGGTCCGCCGGAACCCGATCCGAAGATAGACCCGGCCCGACTGGGAGGCACTGATCGGCCAGCCAATCGTGAGCGCCGCCAGCGCCAAGCCGGCCAGGATCGGGGAGGTGGAGAGGGCACCTTCGAGGAACGTCGGCACGTAGGAGGTGAGGCCCAGCATGATGGCTCCGACGCCAAAGGAGATCATCGCAGTCGTCGCCAGCAGCCGCCGCGATACCACCCACGGCGGCAGGACCGGTTCCGCTGCCCGCCGCTCAACGAGGATAAACGCTGCGAACAAGACTGCGCCGGCGGAAAAGACGGCGATGCTGATCGCGGAGTTCCAAGCCCACGCCTGGCCGCCCTCGAGGGCGCCGAGGATGATCAGGCTGAGCGAGACTGTCAGCAACCCCGCCCCCAAGTAGTCAACGCGGTGCTTCACCCGCTCGATGTCCTCGTGGAAGGACCGGATCAGCATCCACCCGGCCAGGAGGCACAGCGGGATGTTCACCAGGAAGATCCCCCGCCAGATGCCCAGCGAGGAAAACACGCCCCCGAGCGTTGGACCCACGACTGAGGAGACAGCCCAGACGCTGGCCAGGTAGCCCTGCACCTTGGCCCGTTCGGTCAGTGTGTAGATATCGCCGGCGATGGTGATGGCCATCGGCTGGACCGCCCCGGCGCCCAGTCCCTGCAGCACACGGAACGCAATGAGGGCCGGCATGCTCCAGGCGAGCCCGCACAGGATCGAACCGAGCAGGAACAACCCGATCCCGATCAGGATGATCGGTTTGCGGCCCACGATGTCGGAGAGCTTTGCATAGACGGGCACCGAGACGGCTTGGGCCAACAGGTAGGCGGAAAAGAGCCACGGAAAGGACGTGAATCCGCCAACGTCATGCACAATCGAGGGCACGGCGGTCGCGACGATCGTCGAGTCGATCGCCACCAGGCCGGTCGAAAGCATCAGGGCTATCAGGATGGGCCCGCGTTTGGAGCGGAAGCCGACTCCCTCGGCAAGTGTTGTTTTCACGTGATCGTCTCTTCCCGTCCGCGCCGAACCGCGTAGCAGCCGAAACCGGTTCCGGCTCCGATTCCATAACTGCACCTTGGCGCGAAATAGTCCCGGCCAGGCCCGGGCAGGTAGTGCTCAGGCCTGGCGGTAGACCCTCCGCGCAATGGTCAGGCTCACGGCGGCGAGGACCGCAATGCTCACCAGGTAGAACCCGGGCACCAGCAGGGAACCGGTGGTGCCGATCAGCCAGGTCAGGATAAAGGGCGCGAATCCGCCGAAGACTGTGACGCCGATATTGTAGCCGAGGGAAAGCCCTGTGGAGCGGATGCGGGCCGGGAACATCGAAGACATAATGGCCGGCAGCGGTGCAAAGTAGCTGGTGGCCAATACCGAGAGCACCAGTTCCACCACGACCATGGTGGGCAGGGCCGGCGCGGCGATGAGGAGCATAAACGCCGGGATGCCGACGACGATTGTGCCGGCAGCAGCCCAGGTCATCACCCGGGCCGGCCCCACTTTGTCCGCAAGCATGCCGATGAACGGCGAACCCAGGCTCATCACCACACCGAAGATCAGGGTGGAGAGGAAGGCCACGGATTTCGGCATCCCCAGGTTCACGATCGCGTAGGTGGGCATAAAGAGGGCAATGTAGACGCCCACGGATCCCAGCGATACAACGCCCACGATCGCCCAGAGCCGGCCGCCGTTGCCGATGAACGTCTCCCGCAGCGGCGAAGTGGACTTTTCGGTGGCGAGAAACTCCGGGGTTTCCTCCATCTTGGACCGGATGTACCAGCCCACGGGTCCGATGGCCAGCGCGAAGATGAACGGCAGCCGCCAGCCCCAGGACTCGAGCGATTGGGTGCTGAGGTAGGAGTTGAGTACAAAACCGAAGATTCCGGCCAGCAGGATGCCGCCGCCTTGGGTGGCCACCTGCCAGCTGCCGTAGAACGCCTTCCGGTTCGGCGCGTACTCGATCAGGTAGGCCGTGGCCGTGCCGAATTCCCCGCCGGTGGCGAAGCCCTGAAGCAGCCGGGCGACCAGCACCAGGATGCTGGCGGTGACCCCGATGGCGGCGGCCGTGGGTGCCACCACAATCAGTAAGGTGCCAACAAACATCACCAGGATGGACACCAGCATGCCGGCCTTGCGTCCGGCCTTGTCGGCGTAACGGCCGATGATGATGCCGCCCAGCGGGCGCATGATGAAGGACACCCCGAACGAGGCGAAGGTCAACAGCAGTGATGCGGCTTCATTGCTGGTGGGGAAGAACAACTTGGAGATGGTGACGGCGAACGTGCCGTACACAATCAGGTCAAACCACTCCAGTCCGTTGCCGATCGAGGCGGCGACGACGGCTTTTCGGGCATTTTTTTGTTCCAGCGCCAGGGTGGCCGGCGGGCGCTGGCCGGTAGCCTGGTCACCGGAACCGAGGCTGGGGGCAGTTTGATGGCTCATGGCTGGGCAGTCCGTTCGGTTGGGGAGAGGTGGGCGGAGAGTGCCTGCAGAAAGCTCTCGCACGCGGCGATCTGGGACAGCTCGATGTATTCGTTGGCCGTGTGGCCTTGGTCCATGTTGCCGGGACCGCAGACCACTGTGTCGATGCCGGCCCGCTGGAAAAGTCCCGCCTCGGTGGCGTAGACCACGGTCTCTTCGACGGCGTGTCCGCTGAGCTGCTGGGCCAGTTCCAGGGCGGCACGCGGGCCTTCCGGGCTGAGCCCCGGGACCGTACCCCGTGGCACCATCCGGATGTCTGCGGCCGGGTTCTCCTGTTGGATTTCGGCCCGCAGCTGCGCCAGGTGCTCCTCGATACAGGAGATCACCGTCGCCGGGTCCTCACCCGGAATGGTCCGGAACTCAAAGTCGAAGTCGCAGTGTTCAGCAACGGTGTTCACTGCCGCACCGCCGCTGACCAGGCCCACGTTGGCGGTGGTGTAGGGGACCACAAAGGTGTCATCAAACGGGCCGGACAGCCGGTGTTCGTCGGCGAGCGACCTGATAAAGGCAATGGACCTGGCCGCGTATTCGATGGCGTTGACACCGGTGGGGGTCATGGAGGAATGGGCGGCGATGCCCCTGACGCTGACGCGGAAGAGCTGGCTGCTCTTGTGCGCCGAGACGGGACGCATGCTGGTCGGCTCGCCGACGAAGGCAATCCGGGGATGGATCCCGCGTGCAGCGAGCTCGGTCAGCAGGATGACTGCGCCGTGGCAGCCGACCTCTTCGTCGTAGGTCCAGGCGAAGTGCAGCGGTTCGGACAGTTCGCGGGACAGGAACTCGGGAAGCAAACCCAGGATGGCGCCGCTGAAGGCCTTCATGTCGGTGGTGCCGCGGCCGTAGAGCCGATCCTCGCGAATCTCGGGGGTGAAAGGATCGCTGTGCCAGTCCTGGCCGTCCACGGGTACGACGTCGGTGTGGCCGGCGAGCATAACACCGCCGGTGACGGCGCCGTCCCGGGCCGGGATCGTGGCGAAGAGGTTGGCTTTGGTGCCGTCGGGGCTGGGAACGATGACCGGGGTGATCCCGTGGGCGGTGAGCTCGTCCGCTATGCAGTGGATCAAGGCAAGGTTGGAATTGCGGCTGGTGGTGTCGAAGGAGACCAGCTTCGCCGCCCAGGCCAGACCCGCGGCGCTGGGGGCGGCGGCAGTTGGATCGTCGGTGCTGGGTACTGCTGTTGCCGGTGTGGTGGCGGACGTCATGGGCTGGTTCCTCGCAGTGTTTGACGGCTGGGTGCGGTGGGCGGCAGCAGCTGGTTATGCCTGCGGGCCTATTCCGCTCTCTTCCCCAGTATTTGACCGACTCACCACTCATGTCAACACTTTGAACACGATTTGTTCATTAAATTGAACGCAGCGCATCGCCCGCAGGTCCGCCGTCGGCCGTGGTCCGTTAGAAGGAGGGCGGCGTCATGGCGCCGATCAGCGCCGCGTCTTCCGAGGTGGAGTTGCGGTACCAGTGCGGCAGCGCGGAGTCGTAGGTCAGCGAATCGCCTTCCTCCAGGTCATACCCCACGCCGTTGACGCAGACGTGGAGCCGGCCCTGCACCATGGTCACGCATTCTTCGCCGGCGTGTTTGAAAGGAGCATCCTCGTTGTCCCAGCCCGGGGCGATCTGGGCCCGCAGCATCCCCAGCTGGCCGCTCATGTGCGGTGTCAGGAGTTCGTAGATGAGGTTGTCCTCGGCAACTTCGAGCCGCCGCCGGTCCTCGCGCCGCACAAGCGCCCCGCCTTGGTCTTTGCTGTCAAAGAAGCGTCCCACCGGTACTTTCAGGGCCTGGGAGAGTTTGATCAGCGTGGTCAGCGACGGGTTTCCCTGGCCACGCTCGATCTGGCTCAGCAGGCCGGGGCTGAGGCTGGCCGCCGCCGCAAGGCTGCCGATGCTGTACCCAGCCTCCCGCCGTAGCTGCAGGACCAAAGCGCCGACGGCGGTCATCGCGCGCTCGGCCTGATCCTCTACCGGGGGATATTCCAGTCCTGCCCCGGGGCCGACGCCGTGATTCTCCATCCCACGATCGTCCGCCATAGTGAAGATATCGTCAAGATAATGAAGTGGTTGCGCCAGCCGAGGACACGCAGCAGCAACGGGACGGTGGCGGATGGTGGCGGGTTCGCCGTCGAGGGCAGCGGTCAAAAGGCGCGGCAAAAGGCGCGGCAAAAGTGGGTCCTCCATATTCGCGACACGCGCCCAGTCAACCAAGCAGCGCGCCACTTTCGTAGACTCAGTGGAGACTCGACATGTTTCCGCTAGGGACGTGCCAGCCACAGGAAGAGCCATCAATGAAGATTGTCGTCCTCGTCAAGGAGGTTCCCGACACGTACGGGGACCGAAAACTGAACCATGAAACAGGCCTCGCCGACAGGGAAGCCAGCGAGGCGGTCATCGATGAGATCGGTGAGCGGGCGCTGGAGCTGGCGCTGGCGTACGCCGACGCGAACGCGGGCACCAACGTCGCAGTCCTCTCCCTCGCTCCCGGGAATGCGACGGCAACCATACGCAAGGGGCTTGCGATGGGCGCGGGGAGCGCCACCCATGTCTCGGACGAGGCGCTCCGGGGTGCTGATCTTGGCCTGACCGCCGAAACCCTCGCCGCAGCGCTCCGCCGCATCGAGTTTGACCTGGTGATCACCGGGAACGTCTCCACCGATGGATCCGGGGGCATGATTCCCGCTATGCTTGCGGAATTGCTGGACGTGCCCCACGCCACCGGGCTCAGCTCCGTACAGATCCGCGACGGAGAGGTGTCCGGCTCCAGGGCCGTTGAATCCGGAGTGCAGCAGGTATCAGCGACCCTGCCCGCGGTGATTTCCATTACCGAGGCGCTTCCCGGGGCACGCTTCCCCAATTTCAAGGGAATTATGGCTGCGAAGAAGAAGCCCTTCGAGACGCTCACCCTCGCAGACCTCAGGATCACCGCCGACAGCCCGGACGCGGCGCGTTCGATTATGCTGACCGTCGCCGAGAAGCCCCCGCGCGCGGCCGGCGTCAAAATCATCGACGAGGGTGATGCCGGCGAAAAGCTCGCTGACTTCCTGATCGAAAACCGACTGGCGTAAGGAGTAACGACATGACTGAATTCCCTCGTGACGCAATCCTCGTCGTTGTGGAAACCCGGGCTTCCGGTGAACTTGACAAGGCTGCAGCCGGACTCTTCGGCGCTGCCGCCGCAGCTGGCACGCCCGTTGCCCTGGTTCTTGCCGCACCCGGGGCCGGGAGCGCAGCCGCCGCGGAGGCTGCGGCCTTCGGCGCCGCACGCATCCTGATCGCCGAGACCCCGGATGCTTCCGCGCTCGGCGTTCCGGGCGTTGACGCGTTGGCGGCCGCTGTGGAGCAGGTGCAGCCGGACGCGATCCTGATTTCGCACTCACTGAACGGGCGCGATCTCGCCGGCCGGTTCGCGGCGCGTTCGCGTGCGGCGGTTTCCGTCGATGCGATCGGCGTCTCACGTGATGAGGAGGGCGTCGTGGCTCACCATTCCGTCTATGGCGGCGCCTACAATGTGACCTCAACGTCCACGTTTGGGCCGCCGGTGATCACGGTTCGCCAGGGCTCCATCGAGGCCCGCGCCACGGCTCAGCCGGAAGCGGCGGAGACCCTGGCAGTGGCGCCCTCCGGGAAGCCGGCCGCGCGGATCGATTCCTTCGAAGAGGTTGTGGCGGCCACCTCGCGGCCGGAGCTGCGCGGGGCCGCGAAGGTTGTTGCGGGCGGCCGCGGCCTCGGGTCCGAGGAACAGTTCGCCCTCGTCGGACAGCTCGCCGACACACTCGGCGCTGCCATTGGCGCGTCGCGCGCCGCGGTGGATGCAGGCTTCATCCCGCAATCGCACCAGGTGGGCCAGACCGGGGTTTCCGTGTCATCGCAGCTATATATCGCGCTTGGCATTTCCGGCGCGATCCAGCACCGGGCCGGCATGCAGACCGCTAAGACGATCGTCGCCATCAACAAGGATGCAGACGCACCCATCTTCGAGATCGCCGACTTTGGTGTGGTGGGCGATATTTTTAAGGTTGTACCCCAGCTGATCAGCGCCCTTGAGGCTCGGAAGAAGTGACGGCAACCCAGTCCCGGCCGCTGCGGCGGGGCCTGCCGCGCGTGCCGGGTGGTGACCCCTGGCCCGCAGCAGGCCAGGCACCCGCACCCATCGTTATGGAACGAGCGGAGGGGGCCACCGCTCCCGCCGCTGCCCATCCAACGGAGCCGGCAGCTCCGGATCCGGCCGCTCCGGATCCGGCAGTGAACGCCGACGCCGGGACGCGGCAGCTTCGCCGCGGTCTGCCCCGGGTGCCCGGCGGCGAGCCTTGGCCGCCCGCGGCCCTGGGCTCGGTGCCGGTGCCGGCGTCGGCTATGTCCGGGGCGCCCGCCGCGGGCGAAGCTGCAGCGCCAGCGCTGGACTCTGATTCTGCTGAGCCGGCTGCGCTGGTGGCACCTGCGACGGCGGCAGCGACCCCTGCCCAAGCAATCCCGGCGGCGACGCTACCCGCAGCTACCTTGGCGACCGCACCGGCCACGACGACGACGGCGGCAGCGACCCCGCTGCGTCGTGGGCTTCCCCGTGTCCCCGGCGGGGAGCCGTGGCCGCTGGCTGGACTTGCTCCCTCGGCCGCCGTTGCACCTACAGTTCAGGCAGCTCCCGGGCACATTGTCCAGGCTCCTGCGCGGGCTACCAGCGTGGAGCACGCCGTAGCCGAGGCCGAACCGCCGGTGGCAGCGAGCGCACAAGAGGCCCCCGTGGTCCCGGCGACCACCGTCGCGAGCGTACCCGCCGTCCCGGCATCAGCACCGGCGTCGGCGTCGTCGTCGGGACCCGTACCGACAGCGACAGCGACAGCGGCACCGGCAGCGGCAGCGGCGGCACCGTCCGTTGCCGCGCAAAAGCCCGTCCGGCCAAAAGCCGAGGCGCGGCTCTACGGTTCCCGGACCCTGGGTCAGTGGATAAAGCTGGTGGTAATCCTCGCAGCCGGCGCGGTGGCCGCTGCCGGCATTTTGGTGCTCGCCGCGCGCGGTGTGACCACGCTGCCCGGTGTGCCGGCGTTCCTCGACCGATACCCGGGCGAATACAGCCTGCCCGAGACGGCGGAGCCTGGCTTTCCGTGGTGGGCGCAGTGGTCACACTTCCTGAATATCTTCCTGATCGCGCTCATCATCCGCTCCGGTTACCAGGTGCGCACCCAGCAGAAACCGCCGGCGTTCTGGACGCCGAAACGCGGTGGCAAGAAAATTAGCATCAACCTATGGCTGCACCAGTCGCTCGACATTTTGTGGCTGGTCAACGGACTCATCTTTGTGGTGCTGCTGTTTGCCTCCGGCCACTGGATGCGGATCCTCCCGACCAGCTGGGAGGTGTTCCCGAACGCGCTCTCCGCGCTCCTGCAGTACATAACACTCGACTGGCCCGTCGAGAATGGCTGGGTGAACTACAACAGCCTGCAGCAGCTGATGTACTTCATTGTCGTCTTCGTCGCGGCCCCGCTCGCGGCGATCACTGGCGTACGCATGAGCGAATTCTGGCCGAAGAACACAAAGACGTTGAACAGGGCCTACCCGATCGAGATTGCGCGCGCGGTCCATTTCCCGACGATGCTGTTTTTCGTGGCGTTTATACTCGTCCATGTGTTCCTGGTGTTCGCTACCGGTGCGCTGCGCAACCTCAACCACATGTTCGGCGGCACCGACGCGGTGAACTGGGCAGGCTTCTGGCTCTTCGCCGCCGCCATCGCCGTCACCGCCGCCGGGTGGTACGCCGCCCGCCCGATCGTGCTCGCGCCGTTGGCGAGGCTGTCCGGGCAGGTGAGCAGCCGCTAGTATCGACCCGCGGCTGGCCAGGGAGCCGGTTCCCAGTCCTGTTGTTCGCTGGGGTAGGAGCGTCCCGAGGGCGAGATCCAGCGCGGCGGCTGGTCCCTGGTCGCACCATCAGGCCGCCAGGGCGTGAGGTGTTTGAGGCGGTGGTGCTTTCGGCAGGGCTGGCCAAGGTTTGCGACGCCGGTGCCGCCTCCCTCCGACCACGCCAAGAGATGGTCCGCCTCGTTGTCCAGGGAATGGTTGCTGCAGCCGGGAAAAGGACACCGGCCATCCCGGAGCCGGAGCCATTGGCGCATCGCCTTCGGAACCCGGTAGCTGGTGCGTCCGATTTCCAGCGGCGCTCCGCTGGAAGGATCGGTCAGCACCCGCAGGAACGATCCGGCACCATCGCCGACCAACCGGCGGGCCATACTCCCCGGAATGGGACCGTACCCATCCAAGAGGGCCGGTTCCTCCCCTGCGCCAATCAGCGTCAACACCGGAACGGTGACCAGGACCTGAGCCGCGGGTGATGGGGTTCCATCCGCCACTCCAGCCAGCAGCCACGTGGCGGCGACGTCGACCCGCAACTGGGATAAGGTCCGGGATTCGGACGGACCCTGCAGGGCACGCGCCGCCTCCGTGGCACGTGCCCAGACCCCCGCCGCAGCGTCCGCCGGCAGGTAGGCTGAGAGCCACGCCATGCCGTCCCGGTCCGGGGCATATTCCAGCCGCCGGTCCTGCATGCTTCTGCGGTGGCGCACCTCCATGTTCACCGGATGGTGCCGTTCACGCCAACTGCGCGCCTTGGCCCGAAACCTGCCTGGCACCAGCTCTCCCGCCGGGCAGCCGCGCGCTGCAAAGGGAGCCTCCGGGTCCAGGAAATGAGCCTCCAGGGCGGCGGCCGCGGCGGGCTCCAGACCGGACGTCTCATCGCACATCACCCGTGCGTGCTGCCACGAAATGTTCCCCGACAGCAGCGCCGACAGCGTCAGCGGCAACCCTGTTGTAAGCGTGGCGGACTCCGCGAGGAGTGCCGCGGCCGACCTCTCACTCACTGTCAGCACGCAGGCAACTTCAGCCGTCACCGCCATCTGCCGGGCGATGCGTTGCTGCGGGGACACGGCCGGCGCCGTCATGGCCACCCCCGCGGCGGCGTAGCCGGCGGCGAAATGTACCTTCAGCGCGGCCAACCGGGCTTCCATACGGCCCACCTCAGCAAGACCATCCAGACACGCATCCGCCTGATCCCGAATCGGGTCAGCACCCAGCGCACCCACAATCGTGCCTGCGGTCGCGCTTTCGGTTACGGTCCCGCGGCCGGCGCAAACACCCCCACAGACATGAACAGACAGAGCGGCAACGGCGGCCGCCATGGCCGCCACCGTCTCCAGCACTGCTTCGCCTTCCATACCCACAGCATCTCAGGAGGCACTGACAATTTAGCCGCCGGCCCGATCGTGCTCGCCCCGATCGCGAAGCTGTCCTGACAGGTGAGCGGCCGGGAGCCCGCGGGGCCCGTTCCGACGTCGGCCTACCGGGCCGTACGTCGAGTGAAGACCAGATGGAGGACACCGAGGGGGGACGGAGTCGCTTCGATGTCAAAACGTTCTTCGAGTCCTTCGAGTCCGTCCCAGAGCCGTTGGCCCCGACCAAGGACGATCGGCACCAGGACAATGTGCATGTGGTCAATCAGATCGGCCTCGAGGAACTGCCGAACCGAACTGACACCGCCACCGATCCGAACATCGAGGTCGCCGGCCAGGGCCCGAGCCTGCTGGAGCGCGGAGACGGGGTCGGCGTCCACGAAATGGAAGGTTGTTCCGCCTTCCATCTCGAGTACCGGCCGAGGATGGTGTGTCAGCACAACAACAGGAGTGTGGAAGACCGGGCTTTCGCCCCACCAGCCCTTCCATTCCGCGTCCTCCCAGGGACCGCGCTGCGGGCCGAACTTGTTCCGTCCCATGATCTCCACGCCAACCCCGGGCCCCCACTGGCTGGCGAATGCCTCGTCGACCCCGCGGGATCCCGGCGACTCCCCGTGGATCCCCATTTCGCGGAAGGTGCGCGTTTCGAACGCCCACTCCACTAGCCGTGTGCCTGCGTGACCGAACGGGGCGTCGAGTTGCTGGCCCTCGCCGGTGCCGAAGCCGTCGAGGGAGATCGAGAAGTTATGCACGCGGACGAGGGACATGTCATCTCCTGGAGTGGTTGTGGTTCGCAGTCACTGTATGGTCATCGATCCCACCGACTCCAGACCAACGCTGAAAGAACCGTACCGCCGTCGAGCAAAAACTGAACTCGCGCGGGCCGGCCGCCTAACTTGCCCAATCGGAGTCGCCGTAGGGGCGGCCACGGAAGTGTGCGCGGAGGTATTCACCCACTACTGCCGCTCCCAGATCGTCGGTTTCCGGCGCCACCACACGCGCATCGATGCGGCGGGCCATCTGCTGGACGAAGCGTTCCAGGCCCGGGTCATCGCCAAGCCGGAAGAACGTGGACTGCGCACCGGCTCGGCCCACCTTGTCCAGTTCCTCGACCGTGCGGCGGATGGTCTGCGGGTGCGGCGGCCAGGAGAAGACCGATTCGCCGTCGGGCAGCAGGTGGGCGGTGGGTTCGCCGTCGGTCACCACCAGCAGGACCGGCTGCATGGACGGGTGCCGGCGGAAGAAACGGCCGGCCAACAGCAGGCCGTGTTGCAGGTTGGTGCCTTGCTCGCGCACGGCCGGCAGGGAGGTGAGCTCGCCAATGTCCATCGACTGCGCGTAGCGGCCGAACGTGATCAGCTGCAGCCGGTCGCCGCGGAACTTGGTGGAGACCAGGTGGTGCAGGGCCAGCGCGGTGCGTTTCATCGGCACCCAGCGTCCCTCGGCGGCCATGGAATAGGAAACGTCGACCAGCAGGACGACGGCGGCCTGCGTGCGCGCTTCGGTCTCCGTCACCTCAATGTCGTCCACCGCCAGCCGGAGGCCGTGGCTGGTATCGCCGCCGTCGGCGACGGTCCGGCGGATCGCGTTGGTGATGGTCCGGGTGACGTCCCAGGGTGCGGCGTCGCCGAACTCCCACGGCCGGCTGGAGCCGGTGGGCTCCCCCGCTGCCCCGGACTCCCGGGTTTCCCGGCTGCCCTGCCGGCCGGAGAGTTGCTTGGCGGCGTCGCGCAGCAGCGACCTGCCCAGCCGGCGCATGGCCTGGGGTGAGAGCTGCAGTTTCCCGTCCTCGTCACGCTTGAGGTAGCCGCCGTCGTGCATGGCCTTTTCAATCGCGGCGAGCGTGCGGGCGGTGACCGCTGCGTCGTCGCCGAGCTGTCGAGCCAGGGCGCCCAGGTCCAGGTCATCCATATGCGCACTGTCATAATCCTGGGAAAGTTGCTCGGCGAGGTCGTCCAGTTCGGCAAGGTCCTGGAGCGCGCCGGTGCCATCGCCCAGGCCCATCCCTTCCTGGCCCTCGAATTGTTCGGAGCCATTCCAGTCCTCGCCGGGGCGCAGGGCCTGGAGGGTCTGGTCCAGTTGGCCCAGCTGTGCCATCAGCTCCGGTGAGCCGAATGCTTGGGCGGAGAGCCGCATCAGCTCTTCGCGCTGTTCCGGGGACATGGACTGCATCATCCGCTGGGCGGCGGCTGCCCGCTTGGCCAGCGCGTCCACCAGCTCCTGAACCGACTGCGGGTTCTCCGGGAAGTGCTGGCCGTGGCGGGCCATGAAGTCCTGGAAGTCCTGCTCGGTGTCCACGCCGCGGCGGTGCTTGTCCAGGAGCTCGTTGAGGTCGCGCAGCATCTCGCTGATGGCGGCCCTGTCCTCCTCGGTGGCGCTTTCCAACGCCTGCTTCATGCCGGCGAACCGCTGGTCCAGGACTTCGCGGCCCAGCAGGTCCTTGATCCGTTCGTACGTTTCCTTGGCGGTGCTGGACTGCCAGTCGTAGGAGGACAGCTCCTGGACGGCGGCTGCCGTGGACTGGGGCAGGTTCTGCAGCTGCATTTCGCGGAACGTGCGGTCGGCGTTGTCCATCATGGCGTCGCGGGCCAGCTGTTTGCGCTCCTCCAGCACGGCGGCGTCCAGCAGCTTTTTGACCTCGTTGAGGGTGCCGTCCAGGTTGTGCTTGCCCAGCAGGTCCTTGCGGCGCTGCTGGATGCGGCCGGCAAGATCGTCCAGGCCTTGCTGTTTCCGGCCGCCGCGCCGGAGGAACTCCTGCAGCGCGCGCCGGGGCGAGTAGCCGGCCATCACGTCGTCGGCGACGGCATCCAGCGCCTCCGCCAGGTCCACCGGGGGCGCCAGCGGGTCGGGTCCGCCGGCGTAGCGGCCATACCTGGACCGGTTGTGAAGGCTCATGGCGCTTCCTGTCCTCTGCCTTGGAACTACCTAGCCGTAAATGGTGGCCTCGTCGTCGGACTCCTTGGAAATCCGGCGGCTGAGGTAGAGCCCTTCGAGTGCCAGTTCGACGGCGGCGGCGCGCTGGCCGTCGTTGTCCGCGCCCAAGCGTTCGCCGATCTCCTCGTAGAGGCCGGAGCCGTTGAGGGAGGGGAGGTTGGCCAGGAACTCCTTCGCGGTGACCAACTCGCCGGTGGTCACCGTGGCGTGCCCGTCCAACGCGGTGACCAGCGGTCCCAGATCCAGGCCGTGGAAGTGCTCCCGCACGGCCTCCATGGTGGCGGTGCGCAGGAGGTGGTCCAGGATGTCCTGTTCGCGGCCCTCCTCGCCGGATTCGAACTCGATTTTTCCGGTCAGGACTTCCACGGCGGCGTCCAGGTCGATGATTCGGGCCACGGCTTCGTCCTCGCCGCGGACGCTGGCCCGGCGCAGGGCTGCGGCTGCCACCGTTTCGGCGCCGGCAATGGCGAACCGTGCGGACACACCGGAGGTCTGGTTAATGGCCGGGGACTGGCGCAGGGCCCGGGTGTAGCGGGCCAGGATTTCCAGGATGACGGCCGGTACGTTGGCCACCAGGTGGCCCTCCTGAGCGATGACGGACACTTCGTCGTCGAGCTCGATCGGGTAGTGCGTGCGGATTTCGGCGCCGAAGCGGTCCTTTAGGGGCGTGATGATCCGGCCGCGGTTGGTGTAGTCCTCCGGGTTGGCGGAGGCCACCACCAGGACGTCCAGGGGCAGCCGCAGCACGTAGCCGCGGATCTGTATGTCGCGTTCCTCCATCACGTTGAGCATGGAGACCTGGATGCGCTCGGCGAGGTCCGGGAGTTCATTGATGGCCACGATCCCGCGGTTGGAGCGCGGGATCAGGCCGTAGTGGATGGTTTCCGGGTCGCCCAGCCTGCGGCCCTCTGCCACGCGCATGGGGTCGACGTCGCCGATCAGGTCCGCGACCGAGGTGTCCGGCGTCGCGAGTTTTTCCACATAGCGTTCCGAGCGGTGGCGCCAGGCCACGCGCAGCCTGTCCCCCTCCGTGAGCGCCAAGGCACGCGAATGCGCGGTGATGGGCTCGAAGGGGTGTTCGTTCAGTTCCGAGTCCTCGATCACCGGCGACCACTCGTCCAGCAGCCCGGCCAGGGTGCGCAGCAGGCGGGTCTTGCCCTGCCCTCGCTCGCCGAGGAGGACAATGTCATGGCCGGCGAGCAGGGCCCGCTCCAACTGCGGCAGCACGGTCCGGCCGAAGCCGAAGATGCCGGGCCACGGATCACGTCCCGCCGACAGCGCGGCGAGGAGGTTGTCGCGGATTTCCCGGCGCAGGTCCTTCTGGACGTGGCCGGAGGCTCGCAGTTCACCAACTGTGAAGATTTCAGGGCGTTCAGTCACCCCTCCACCGTAGACCTCGCCTCGGGACCATGGCACCCCCTACCGCTCCGCAGTTTCCCCTTCCCTCGCAAGCTCGGGCGGGGACCCCTCCCGCTACGCTTAGAACTTGATGACTGCAGCAACGCCTGGACTTTCAGCGGAGCCCCCACGGCAGGGCACGCTCCTGCTCCTGGTGCGTCACGGGGAAACGCCGACGACGGGCACCGTGCTGCCGGGCAGGGCGCCGGGACTGCATCTGTCCGACCGGGGCCGGGCCCAGGCCGAGCGGGTGGCTGAACGGCTCACCGGCTTGTCCGTCAGCGCCCTGTATTCCTCGCCGTTGGAGCGCGCCCGCGAGACGGCGGAGCCGACGGCGGCCCGCACCGGGCTGGAGGTGCAGCACGAGCCCGGGCTGCTGGAGTGCGACTTCGGCGACTGGACCGGCGCGGCAATCGCTGACCTGGCGGTCCTGCCGGAGTGGCGGACCGTGCAGAACAGCCCGTCCACCTTCCGCTTTCCCCACGGTGAGAGCTTTACCGAGATGCAGGACCGGATTGTTGGGTCGCTGGCAGCGCTCTGTGCGGCGCACCCGGGCGGCGTCGTCGTCTGTTTCTCCCACGCCGACACCATCAAGGCGGCGGTGGCCCATGCACTGGGCACACCCCTGGATCTGTTCCAGCGCATTATGATCAGCCCGGGCTCGGTGTCCGCGGTGCAGTTTGTGGATGGCCAGCCGTCCTCGGTGCCGATGGTGAATTCCCATTCGGAGCCGCTAAGCAAGCTGAGGCCGCGGTGACGCAGGAATCTGCGGGGGCCGGGCGGGAGCTGACGCTGCTCACCGAGGGCGGTGTGGAGCTGGTGGGCCAAATTCTGCGCAGCAGCAACGAAACGTTCCTGGTCCAGCTCAGCCACGGGGAGGACAGCGCACAGGCGGTGTACAAGCCCGTGGCCGGGGAACGTCCGCTGTCCGACTTTGAGCCCGGGCTGCACCGGCGCGAACGTGCTGCGTATCTGCTCAGCGAGTCGCTGGGTTGGGGCATGGTGCCGCCCACGGTGATCCGCGAGGACGCGCCGCTGGGGGTGGGCTCGCTGCAGTGGTTCATCGACTGCGACTTCCGCGAGCACTATTTCACGCTGGCATCCGAGGACCCTTCCACGCACCCCGACATGGCCCGGATGGCATTGTTCGATTACGTCGCCAACAACACCGACCGCAAGAGTGGGCATGTGCTGCGCGGCGACGACGGGCGGATCTGGGGCATCGACCACGGGCTGTGTTTTTCGGCAGCGTTCAAACTGCGCACCGTGATCTGGGACTTCGCGGGCGACCCGATTCCCGATGCCCTGCTGGCGGACCTCGCTCCGCTCGCCGAGGCCGCGCCTCCCGAGCTGGCCGAGCTGCTCGACGACGACGAGGTCACAGCCCTGAAACGGCGCGTTCAGCGCATGCTGGTCACGGGGGTGCTGCCCGTGGATCGCACCGGGTCGCGGTACCCGTGGCCGCTGGTTTAGAAAACACCCTGTATCTCAGAGATCATGAAGCCCGGTCGGCAGGAGCTGCACCAGCCTCGTGACAAACCCGAAACAAATCCCTTTGGACCGCACCCCGCATCAGGGGCGCCTTGACAGACGTTGTCACAATTCGAGATTTCATCCATTGCTGGACGAATCGCTGGGCCTTACTCTCGTCATTAAGAATTGGGGAAACATAATAAGAAAGTTCCACCGATTGATCGCCGTGCTCTGCTGCGCTTTGGTAGGGCTCTCGACGCCAACATCGGCATCAGCGGCATCGTTCGCAGAAGCGGGCGAGCCCTCGGCAGGACAACAGGCAATCGCAATGGATAACCTCCGCGAGCATATTGCGGCTGACCCCACCGACTTCCAAGAGCGAATGAACATCCTGGAGGACGCGCCGGCAATCGACACGTATCTCGAGCGGTTCGATAACGTCGACGTCGACCCGCAGAAGGCGTTCTTCGCGGCCTCCATGCCGACCGAGGCGTTGCGCAGTTTTGTTGACATGACCAACAAGGGCGCCCTCGATATCAGGGTGACTTCAATGTCCGACGGCACCCTGGCCACCAGCGTCGAGATCGATCCGACATACGGCTTCACGGCCCCAGCAAAAAATCAGGGCGAGACGACGGCCCTTCCTTCATGTCCATCAGCGTGGGCTGCGTTCTGGGCCTGGTATGCAACGGAAGCAGCGTTCTGCGGCGCAATGGGATTCTTCGGCCCTGGAGCCGCTCTCGCTTGTGCCCTGGCCATGGGCTTGGGCGGAACAGCCCTCGACTTCAACCGCGGTTGCTAGGATCGAACTAATGAACCAAAAAATCCGAAATGGTCAAACTAAAGACGCTTACTGGCTACTCCTAAGCTTCTTTTTCGCTGCTGGAGTCGTTGTCATTGGCCTTGCCGAGGGGTTGATTCTACTCGGAGCGGCAATCGCACTCGTGGTCGCCATCGTCGGCCTCACGGCTCTGCATGGACAGTTCAGGAAAGACGTTTTGCGGCACATCTCAACTGCCTCACCGGGCGTCGGCGTCACGGCGGCCACCGTCGTTGCCGTTGCCGTCCTGCTGCGCGGCACTGATTCCGCAGTTTGGGCCGTCCCGCTGCTGGCCGTCGGCGCCTCAGTTGGCCTTTACATGTGGCTGCGCCGTCATGGGCGCTACGACGAGTCCGCTGCAGTCTAAGGTCTGAACACCGGTCCGGCCGGGTCCCCGCTAGACCTCCGCCACAGGCGCCGCGAACTGCGCCGCGTACAGCGCGGCGTATGCCCCGCCGGTTTCCAACAATGAAGCGTGGTTCCCCTGCTCCACGATCTGGCCTGCCTCCATCACCAGGATGAGGTCGGCGTCGCGGATGGTGGAGAGCCGGTGGGCAATGACAAACGACGTCCGGTCCGAGCGCAGGGCGCTCATGGCCTTTTGCACCAATACCTCGGTACGCGTATCCACCGACGATGTTGCCTCGTCCAGGATCAGCACCGAGGGCCGGGCCAGGAACGCCCGGGCAATGGTGAGCAGCTGCTTCTCCCCCGCCGAGACGTTGGCGCCCTCGTCGTCGAGCACGGTGTCGTAGCCCTCCGGCAGGGACCTGACGAACCGGTCCACGTACGTCGCCTTCGCCGCTTCCATGATCTCCGTCTCGGAAGCGGAAGGCCGGCCGTAGGCGATGTTGTCCCGGATGGTCCCGCCGAACAGCCAGGTGTCCTGCAGCACCATACCCATCCGTGAGCGCAACTCGTTGCGGGTCATCGCGGTGACGTCCACGCCGTCCAGTGTGATCCGCCCGGCGTCGAGCTCGTAGAAGCGCATCATCAGGTTCACCAGGGTGGTCTTGCCGGCTCCGGTGGGGCCCACAATGGCCACGGTCTGCCCCGGTTCGGCCACCAGATTCAGGTCCGCGATCAGCGGCTTGTCCGGCGTGTACGCAAAGGACACGTCCTCGAACACCAGCCGCCCGCGCTTGGACTCGGGAACCACCGCAACATCCGGATCAGCCGATTGCTCCTCGGTGTCCAGCAGATCGAACACCCGCTCGGCGCTGGCCACACCGGATTGCAGCAGGTTCGCCATGGACCCCAGCTGGGCCAGCGGCTGGGTGAACTGCCGGGAGTACTGGATGAACGCCTGCACGTCTCCGAGCTGCATGGCTCCGGAAGCCACCTGCAGCCCACCCACCACGGCGATCCCCACGTAGACCAGGTTCCCGATGAACGTCATGGCCGGCATGATCAGCCCGGAAATGAACTGCGCGCCAAAGCTCGCCTGGTACAGCTCCGCGTTCTTCTGCCGGAACGTCTCCTCCACCTCGCGCTGCCGGCCGAAGACCTTCACCAGCGCGTGCCCGGTGTAGGTCTCCTCGATCTGGCCGTTCAACTCACCGGTGTGCTTCCACTGGGCCACAAACAGTTTCTGCGAGCGCTTGGCGATCAGCGCTGTCGTCACCAGCGTCAGCGGAATTGTCACCAGTGCGATTAGCGCCAGCGTGGGCGAGAGGATGAACATCATGATCAGCACGCCCAGCACGGTCAGCAGCGAGGTGACGGCCTGGCTGATGGACTGCTGCAGGCTTTGGGAGATGTTGTCCACATCATTGGTGACGCGGCTGAGCAGCTCGCCGCGCTGCACCGAGTCGAAGTAGCGTAGCGGCAGCCGGTTGATCTTGGCTTCGATCCGCTCGCGCAGCCGGAACACGGTGCGCTGCACAATCCCGTTGAGCACGTACGCCTGCACCCAGCTGAACGCCGAGGCCAGCACGTAGAGCACCAGCGCCCACAACAGCACTGAGGACAGCGCGGTGAAGTCGATCCCAACCCCGGGCGTCAGCGTCATGGCGCTGAGCATGTCCGCTTTTTGGTTCTCCCCCGCGGCGCGCAGCTGGGCGATCAGTTGGGCCTGGCTCACCCCTGCGGGCAGCTGCTTGGACACGACGCCGGCGAAGATCAGGTTGGTGCCCTCACCGAGGAGCCGCGGGCCGATCACCGAGAACGCCACGCTCACCACCGCGAGTCCCAGGACCAGGGTCAACCACAGCCGCTCCGGGTGCAGCTGGCCGAGCAGCCGCTTCGCGGACGGGCCGAAGTTCATCGCCTTCTCCGCGGGCACGTTCATCCCGGCAAAGGGTCCGCCGTGGCCGGGGCCGCCGCGCGGACGGGGAATGCGCTCGACGGCGGCAGGTCCGCCGGGTTTCCCGGTTCCCCCGCCGGGCACCCGTCCGTCAGCTGCGGTCCGCGGGCCGGTGCTGTTGGTGCCGCTCATGCTGCCTCCTCCGCTGCGAGCTGGGAGTTCACAATCTCCTGGTACGTCTCCGAGGTCTCCAGCAGCTCCTCGTGCGTGCCGTCCGCGACGATCCTGCCGTCGTCGACGACGAGGATCTGGTCCGCGTCCACAATGCTGGAGACCCGCTGGGCGATGATCACCAGGGTGGCGCCGGCGGTGTGCTCCTTGAGCGCCCGCCGCAGCCGGGCATCGGTGGCGGTGTCCAGCGAGGAAAAGGAGTCGTCAAAGATGTAAAGCTCGGGCCGTTTCACCAGCGCCCGGGCGATCGCGATCCGCTGCCGTTGCCCGCCGGAGACGTTGGTGCCGCCTTGGGAGATGGCCGCATCCAGCCCGCCGTCCATCTCGCGGACAAAGTCCTCCGCCTGCGCAATGGACAGCGCTTGCCACATTTCATCCTCCGTGGCGTCGGGTTTGCCGTAAAGCAGGTTGCTGCGGACGGTCCCGGAAAACAGGTAGGGCTTCTGCGGGACCAGGCCGATGTGCCCCCAGAGCAGGTCCGGGTGCAGCTGGCGCAAGTCCACGCCGTCGATCCGGACCGAACCGGAGGTGGCGTCGAAGAGCCGCGGCATCAGGTTCACCAGGGTGGTCTTGCCGGAACCGGTGGCACCGATGATCGCCGTCGTCTGCCCCGCGCGGGCGGTGAAGCTGATCCCGGACAGGACCGGCCGTTCGGCACCCGGGTAGGCGAAACCGACGTCGCGCATCTGAAGCTCACAGCGGCCGGTGCGCCCGGAAAAGTCGACCGGATGCTCCGGCGGGCGGACGCTGGACTCGGTCCCGAGCACCTTCCCGATCCGGTCGGCCGAGACCGCGGCGCGCGGGATCATGATCGCCATAAACGTCGCCATCATAACGGACATCAGGATCTGCATCAGGTAGCTCAGGAACGCGATCATGGTGCCCACCTGCATGGAGCCGTCCTGGATCCGGAACGCGCCGAACCAGATCACGGCCACTGAGGAGACATTCAGCACCAGCATCACGGTGGGGAACGCGAGCGCCATCAGGCGGCCGGCGCGCAGTCCGGTGTCTGTGACGTCCGCGTTGGCCCGGCCGAAGCGGGCGCTCTCCACGTCCTCGCGGACGAAGGCCCGCACCACCCGGATGCCGGTGAGCTGTTCGCGGAGCACCCGGTTTACGGTGTCGATCCGGGTCTGCATCAGCCGGAAAAGCGGCACCATCCGGATGATGATGAGCCCCACGGCGACCAGCAGCACCGGCACGCTGACCGCGATCAGCCAGGACAGCTGCAGGTCCTGCCGCATCGCCATGATCACCCCGCCGATGCTGAGCATGGGCGCGGTGACCATCAGGGTGGCGGACATCAGCACCAGCTGCTGGACCTGCTGGACATCGTTGGTGGAGCGGGTGATCAGGCTCGGCGCGCCGAAGTGGGTGACCTCCTGTTCGGAGAAGGCCGCTACCTTACTGAAGATCGCCCCGCGCACGTCCCGGCCCAGCGCCATCGCCGCCTTCGCCCCGAAGTACACGGCGGCGATGGCGCACACGATCTGCAGCAGGGTCACCAGCAGCATCACGGCGCCGGTGCGCAGGATGTAGTCGGTGTCCCCCTTCGCCACACCCTGGTCGATGATGTCCGCGTTCAGCGTGGGCAGGTACAGCGACGCGATGGATTGCGCCAACTGGAAGACGACGACGGCGAGCAGCAGCCGCCGTTGCGGCTGTAAGTATTCAACGAGCAGTTTCCAGAGCATCCGAACTCCAAGCCACGTGTCACACAAAGTGATTCGAGGCTCAGTTTACGTCCGGATGCTTGGAACGGACGGGGTTCCTCTGAGGGCTGATCCGGGTTGGATCTCAGTCGACCGCGGCGCGGACGTCGCCCTCTTTGTGCCCGCCCTCCTTCTTGCCGAACGGCAGCACTTTGAGCAGCGGATGCAGGACAGCCATGACGACGAGGCCCCAAGCGAGACCAAGGACGGCCGAGCACAGGGTGTTCACAAGCCAGGCCAGGAAGCCGCCCACCACCGGGATCCCGGCGAAGGGAGCTTCCAGGACGTGGACCAGGTCATACGGCAGGTGCCAGCCAAGGTCGTAGGCCCCCTGGAGCATGATGTGGCCGCCGACCCACAGCATGGCGACCGTCCCGATAACGGTGATCGTGGTCAGGACGGCGGGCATGCCCTTGACGAGCAGCTCGCCGAAGCGCTGGGAGCCCGCCGACTCCTTGGTGGTCAGGTGCAGGCCGATGTCGTCCATCTTGACGATGAGCGCGACGGCTCCGTACACGCCCACCGTGATCGCGAGCGCCACAATCACCAGGATGACCGCCCGGGTCCACAGGGACTCGGCGGACACCTCGTTCATCGCGATGACCATGATCTCGCAGGAGAGGATAAAGTCCGTAGTGATCGCGCCCTTGGTGACCTTGGCCTCCGCCTCCGGGCCCCGGTCGACCGCCGGCGTCTCTTCATCGGCCTCGTGGTGGCCGCGGAGCCTATGCCAGACCTTCTCGGCACCCTCATAGCAGAGGTAGGTGCCGCCCAGCATAAGGATGAACGGAATGACCCCAGGGATGAAGGCGCTGATGAGCAGCAGCGCCGGCAGGATGATCAAAAGTTTGTTTCGCAGCGAGCCCCAGAAGATCCGCTTGATCATCGGCAGTTCGCGGGACGGGTCCGCCCCGGACACGTACTGCGGGGTGACGGCGGCGTCGTCAATGACCACGCCCGCTGCCTTGGCCCCCGCCTTGGCCGCTCCGGCTGCGACGTCGTCCACCGAGGCGGCCGCAATCTTGGCCAGGGCTGCGATGTCGTCCAGAAGGGCGACGAGACCGCCGCTCACAGCTCGCTTCCGGACTGCTGGAGGGCGTACGGCTGGACGAAGTTGCTTCGGTCAAGGCGCGTGATTGGCATCCTCGAATTATATGGTGGCGTGTAGCCCGTCGACGCTGGATCTGGACCGGGCCGGCTCGGTAGCGTGAAGGGCATGAACATCAGACTTGAGAACGTCGGCATCGCCGTCCGCGACTTGGAGGCAGCGATCGCTTTCTTCACCGACCTCGGTCTCGCGGTCGTTGGCCGGGACACCGTCAGCGGCGATTGGACCGACACCGCCGTCGGGCTTGACGGCAATCACGCCAACATTGCCATGCTCGAAACGCCGGACGGTCACGGCCGCCTCGAACTCTTTGAGTACATCCACCCCGATGCGATCGAGACGTCGCCCACGCGTCCCAACGAGATTGGCATGCACCGGGTCGCGTTCTCAGTTGCTGACATCGACGAGGCCCTGGAAATAGCCGCAAGGCACGGCTGCTATCCGCTTCGCGGCGTGGCGACCTACAAAGACATCTACAAGCTCACGTACGTCCGCGGGCCCAGCGGCATCCTCGTGATGCTCGCCGAGGAATTGAAGAAAAACTGAGCGCCTGGCCGGTGCGCCCGGTCGCCGGCCCGGTGTAGCTCGCGTGGTGGACACCGCGGGGACCGGAGACCCGGCAGCCACCGGAGGAAACACACGGACTGGAAAGCGCGCGTAGCCGGGGTGCCACCGTCGAAGTCGGCCGGTTTTGGGCGGCGGCGCTCGGCTGGGGTGTTTCCAGCGAGGGCCCCGGCGGCAACGAGTTTTGCGTCCTCACCCCGGGGGACGTCCGGGGCGGCGTCGCACGCCAAGTTGGGACCGGCCTGCCTCAGCGCACCACGACCACATCGGCGACGGCCGCGGGCTGCTCCAGCTCGTTGACCCGGACGGCGGCGGTGATCTTCCATTGACCCGCCACCGGCAACACGACCACGGCCCGGTAGCTGCCCGGCGTTTCTCCGGGCTGGACCTCGGCGGCCAGCGGTCCGAGACTCAGGTTCGGCTCAGCCACACTGACCTGCGGCATGCCGAGGGGCACGATGGGAGCGCCCCCGGCGTCGGTGAGGTCGAAGGTGATGACATTTGTCCCTGCCGTGCCCGGGCTGAACCGTCCGGTCAGGTGGCCGGTGCCGAGCTCGGCAAGCACCGGGGTGCCGACTGAAGTGGATGCCTCGGCTGCCGCCGCAACCAGTTCAGCGGGGTTATCGGTGGCGCGGGGGTTCTGCAGCGTCAGGGCCGAGGTAAGTCCAACGACCAGCACCACCCCCACCGCTTCCACGCGGATGGCCAGCGCCAGCCGGGGCCAGGCGCTCCCCGTGATTCCCTCGCGCTTCAGGCGAGGGACGAGCCCGAATCGGTTCCACGCCGCAAGTGCGCCAATGATGACGACCATGCCAAGTTTGGCCAGCAGAAGCAGACCATACGAACTGCCAACGAGGGCCGCCACCGAACCGACCATCACCACGGCCAGGACGGCGCCGGTGACGCCCAGCAGGACAACGATGCCACCGGCCAGCGTGGAGAACCTGCCCAGGACCACGGCCGCCTCGGCAGCGTCGCCCTTCCGGCGTCGGGCGCGGGCGAGGTGGATGACCAGGGCCGCGAGGCCACCCAGCCAAACAGCTGCCGTCCCGGCGTGGACCAGGTCGGCGCCCATCACCAGCCAGCTGGGTCCGAAGGTCCGGGTGTGGCCGACAGGCAGCACCGAGACCAGCGCCGCTCCGGCTCCCACCGTCCCGACCCAGAAGCCCTCCCGGCGCGGCAGCAGTGGCCGCAGCAGCATCAGTGCCACCCCGGAGGCGGCAAGGACCAGGGTCAGCGCGGCAGCCCCGAACCATCCGGTGAGGACGAGAGCCGGATCCATTAGCGCGCCGAGACCCAACCCTCGCTCCCGCACCACGGTGAGTGGCACGAGCACGACGTAGGCGCTAACAGCGACGAGTGCGGCCACCCAGGGTAGCCGACGACCCGCTGCGGTGGTGCGGGCAACAAACAAGTCGAAAACCGTGAAACCCACGAGACAGAACAAGCCCAGATATCCGAAAGCGCCGAGTGCCCCGTACAGGACGTCCACCGGCCGGGTGTCACTTTCGACGATGGTCGGGACCGCTGCGCTGGCCCTGCCCACTGCGAACGACAGCACCCCGGATTCAGGGTGCGAGTCGTCGGAAACCACCCGCCAGCCAAGCACGTAGCTGCCCTCGGCGAGATCCGGTGGCAGGGTAACCCGGACCGTCGTGTCCAGCGCCTCGACAGGCACGGGGCGATGACCCCCGCTGCCGTCGTAAAGCTGAAAGCCGTCGGGGACCAGGAAGACCGGCTCGTCGAAGGCGAGTTCTACCGATCTCTGCGCAACGGCCAGCACGGCGCCTTCGTCCGGCGTCGTGGATACAAGCTCGGCGTGCGCCCATGCCGGGGCCGCGGGCACCGCCAGCACCAGGGTGAGCGCTGCGAACAACATCCCGAGGAGCCGCCGGACCAGGGGTCCCCGGGCTCGGGATTCCCGCTCCCGGGTCCGATGGGGCGTTCCTCTCGACATGATCGTCTCCTCGTTCTGGGTAGCAGTGCCGATGCGGGGCTAGCAACGCTCACCGCCGCCCGGCCTGGGGGCCGGGCGGCGGTGAGCGTTGCTAAAATGCTAGTTGCCCGTTGTGAAGTTCCAGGTGACGGGCGTTAGCAGGTTGCCAGCGGTGTCCTTGATCCCGCTGCTGAGGGTGACGGTGTACTGGGTGTTGGCCAGCAGCGTGCCGGTCGGATTCAGCGTTGCCACCCTTGTGAGGCTGGAGTAGCTGACCGTTGCGGTGAAGGCGGCGCCGTTCGACGTCCGCTTGATAGTGAAGTTCCCGTTCGCCGTGGCCGTGTTTGGCAGACCGGTGACCGCCTCGCTAAATGTGGCGGTGATGTTCGCCGTCCGGCTGACCCTGGTGGCGTTGATCGCCGGGGTCCGAGCCGTGACGACTGGGGCGGGACCGGTGATGAAGGTCCACGTTTTGGCGGTGAGCGGGTTGCCGGCCACGTCCTTGACTGCGTTGCTCAGGGACAGCGTGTAGGTGCGGTCACTGGCCAACGGAGCGTCCGGCGTCAACGTGGCGACCCGGGTGATCGCGTTGTAGGTCACCTTCGAGGCGATGGTCGCCGCCCCCAGCTTCAGGGTGAAGTTGGGCGTACTGGCGGCGGTGGCGGGCAGGCCGGTCACGGCTTCGCTGAACGTTGCACTCAACGGTGTCCGCGCGAAGATCGTGCCCAGACCGACGCCGGTGGCCCCGGCGGCGGGGTTGGTGGTGGTGACTGTCGGGCCGGGTCCGGTGATGAAGCCCCAACTCGTCGCCGCTACCGATCCGCCCGAAACGCTCTTGATGGCCGTGGTCACCGAGAGGGTGTAGGGCTTGTCAGCGGCCAGTGCAGCCGTAGGGACGAGGGTGGCCGTCAACGTCGTCGCGTTGTAGGTCACCGAAGCCGGAACGGCCGTGTTGCCCTGCTTCAACGCGAACGAGGTGTTGCTGACGCCCGTGACTGCTTCGTTGAACGTGACGGTCGGCCGGATGTTGGTCGCCACCCCGGTCGCCCCGGATGCGGGGCTCTTAGTGGTCACCGTCGGCGTGGTGGAAGCGGTAAGCAGCGGTGCGGACACCGTGTTCCCCGCCGCGTTCCACGCCGTTACCCGGTAGGCGTACTGCCCGGTCCCGGCGGTCTTGTCGATGTAGGTGGAGACGTTCGCCAGTGTGGTGCCGACCTGTGCGAAGGCGCCGACCGTGCCGTTGGTCAGTGGCGCACGCTCGATCCTGTAGCCGATCTCGTTCTTGGCGTTGCCCCAGGTTGTGGGATCGGTGATCGACACCGGGGTCCCGTCAGTCCAGCTCAGCAACACGTCATTGGTGGGTCGAGTGAAGCTGACCACCGACGCGTCGGGGAGCGTGCGAGGCGTGCTGACCGAGATGGGCCGCATCATGTCCATCTCCTCGTGGCTGAGGATGTGGCAGTGCCACACGTACTCCCAGCCGAAGTTGGTCATGTCGTTGCTGATCGGGGCTATCGGGTTACCGTTGGTGTCGGTGTTGTTGAACCCGGCTTCGGACCCGTTCGGGCCGGTCGTCGAGCCTTTGGCGCCCAGCGGCATCATCGGGTTGAGTGGCCGGTTGCTGTCCGGGATGGCGAACGGGAGTTTCGGCACGATGGGACGGACCGCCACAATCGTGTCCTCCAGTGGGCTGACACGCACGGTGTCCTTCCAGCCGAGTTCTGTCGGTTCGGGCGGGATGATGATGTTGTCCCAGGTGACCCTGTTCAACACCTGCACGTCGTTGAGGTGGAAGTGCAGCGGGTGGGTGTCCACGCCGTTGTGGGTGATCTTCCAGATCTGCGTGCCGTCGGCGTTGGTGGAGATCGGGGTCACGTTGAGGCTGTTCGTGCCCTTGGTGCCGTCCAGCTTCTCCGTGACGGGGTTGACGAACGGGTAGAGAATGACGTTTTGCAATAGCGGTGTTGCTCCGGGCGCCTCCAACCCGATGTTGCCGCTCATCCGGCCCCACTCGTCAAAGTTAGCCGAGTTCATCTCGTCGTGGACGCTCTTGCCCTCAATGGGGATGCTGAGCTGCGGGCCCAACAGGGTGTCGAACTTGAACGTGTCTCCTCCTTGCTCGGCGATCCTGGCGAAGCCGTCGCACTTGGCTGCGGGGTTGGCGGCCGCGTTGCAGTAGCCGCTGTTGACGAAGCTCTTCCCGTAGGCCTGGTTGTAGGCTGCCTGGCCGACCACGATCGGGTTCTGGCTGGACTCGAAGACCCCGGCGGGGTTGCCGGCCGCGTCGGTGTGGTGATCGAAAGCCGCCATCAGCTTGCCCATCTGGTCGGCCGTGGTGTTCGGCCGGTCGAAGGCGAGCGCGGGTGCGGCGTTCGAAATCTTGACCTGCATGACCGAACGGGTGTCGGGTCCGTAACCGGGCAGGGTCGAAGGAGCGCCGGCCGGGGACATGTCCGGTCCTCCGGTGTAGTAGTCGTAGCCGGGGATCCGGCCCGGGAACGCCGCCGGTGCGTCGTTGTAGAGGATCAGCGTCTTCCCCTTGTAAGCCGAGAAGTCGACGATCACGTCGGCCCGTTCGGCCGGCGCGAGCAGCAGCGAGTGCTGGTCGACGTTGCCGACGTCGAACCGGGTCGGGTCGGTGATCCACGTCGTCTCGTGGGCCGGGACCACCGCCGGGGTCGGCAGGAAGCCGCCCTCGTTGCCGATCTGGATCCAGTCAGGGCCCTTGGGGCTCTTTGTGGTGTCCGGCGTCGGTGTGACGACGGGGTCGGTCTGCGCCATGGAGACCTCGCTGGACTTCAGCGCGACCTCGGTGCCGGTGGCGGGATCGGCGACGTACCAGGAAAGGTTCCAGAACCGGTCATCGGAGCCATTGAGGATCCGGAACCGGTACGTCTTCGGGTCCATGGTCGTCGTTGGGTAGGCGGTGCCGTTCACAACCGGCGTGTCGTGGAAGGCCTCCATGCCGACCGAGTTGTTGGGTGTCGACGGGATCACGGCCGGCTCGCAGAAGTCAGCCACGTTAGGGTCGCAGGCGGGGTCGTAGTAGGGGTTGGCCATCGGCGGGTACTTGGCGTCCTTGGCCGGCGGCCAGAACCATGGGCCGTAGAACCAGCGGCCGAACGCACTCATCCCGCTGGGGTCGCTGGGGTTCTGCGCGGGCATGTAAACGTGCGGCTGCCAGAGGTTGCCCTCACCGCCCCACTTCTTCGGGTCCCAGGTCGGGTCAAGCTGGGCCATCCGCTTCGCGCTCGGCACGAAGGTTTTGTCCTGAATGGTGAGCGAGGTCCCCATGCCGAGACCGTCGAGGGCCCCGCCGGGAGCCATCAGCTTCTGCTCGGTGTCGTCGGTGATCATGTAGCCGGCTTCCTCGCCGGCGTACACGTTGAGCCGCGTGATGCCCCACGAGTGGTCGTGGTAGAACATCATCCGCGCGCTCTGCTGGTTGGTGTAGAAGAAGGTCTCCGCGCCGGGGCCGGGATCCGGCATGTCCGGCACATTGCTGACGCTCACGCCCTTCGGGTACGCGGTGTTCTCACCGGTCGGGGTGACCCACTGGTGCGGTGTGCCGTCGCTGATCCACGGGGTGATACCGCCGTGCAGGTGCAATGTGGCACGGTTCTCCGAGTAGCAAGTAGTCGGCTTCGGCGTCTCGCCGCACATCGGGTTGCGCACGCCGTCGAGGACGCTCTTCTCATCCTTCGCCATGTCCACCGGGATCTTGGTGGTGGGGTCCAGCGTCATCATGCTGGGACCGGCACCCGCACCCATCACAGAGGTGTCGACCGGAAGGAACAGGTCACCATCCACGCCGGTGGGCAGCAGGTTGCGGAACAGTACCCGGACGGGCTTGTTCTTCGTTGCGATGATCGTGGGGCCGAGGTAGTGCGGCTTATCCACTCCGCTGAAGCTGATGGGACTGTCGGGAATGACGGGGTCGAGGTTGGCGTTGCCGAGGGCGACCTTTTTGCCCGGGACGACGCTGGTCGAGAGCTGAACGTACCCGCGGAGCAAAGTGGCCGGCAGGTCGCGGTGGAACTTCATCCGGTACTGCACGACCGCGATCTCGTAGTAGTCGGTGCCGGGGTAGGTAGTGGTGTCCGGCACCGCGACCGGGATGTACTGGCCCAGGTCGTTGGCGTTCGCCTCTCCCTGCCCCGGAAGGGTGTCGACGAACTTCTTGATCCCCGGGGTGAGGTATCCCGCTCCGGGGGTGGTGACCACAATGTCGGTAACCGAGCCCTTGACCGCCACCTTGGCGGTGGCGCTGGCGCCCTTGTCTGGAGTGCCTACGGTGTCGGCGATCGTCACGGTCGGTGCTGAACCGTAGCCCGCGCCGCCGTCGGTGACGTCTATGCGGGTAACGCCGATGGTGGCCTCAACCTTGGCCTCCTGGTCGGGAGCGGTCTTGCTGGCGTCGCTGACGGTCACGGTAGGGGCTGAGGTGTACCCGCTGCCGGCGTTCGCAATCCCGACGCCGGTGACCACGCCGTTGGCGTCCATCGTTGCGCTGCCGGTGGCCTGCTCGCCGTCGGCGAGGTCAGGCTTGGAGATGTTCACCAGCGGCTGGGTCTGATAGCCCTTGCCGCCGTCGGTCAGCTTCAGGTTGTCGACTGTACCGCTGGCCAGCGCATGTGCCTCGGAGCCCGCAGTGGGATTCCCGCCCGCCAGGGTCACGGATGGCGCGGTGAACCCGTAGCCGGTCTCGTTGACGTCGATGCTGGTGATGACGCCGGTGGCGATCTTGGCGGTGGCCTTGGCCATCGTGGTCGGGGTGACGCCAGCGGTCGTGATCTCCACAGTGGGCGGGACCACGTAGCCAGCGCCCGGGCTGGTCACGGTGACACCGGAGATGGCACCCGTCTTCGGGTCGACAGCGGCCGTCGCTTCCGCACCCGTGCCCGGGTCGGTGATGCTCGGCGTGACGTCGGCCCCAAAGGAGTACGTGCGGTCGTGGGAGAAGTCCGGGTAGTTCGAGGCACCGAGCTTGACCGTGCTGTCCTTGGCCGGGACGACGTTGGTGGCCAGCGCCGGGTCACCGCTCGCCGGTGTGCTTAAGGTGTCGCCATTGGCGGGGACTCCGGTGTCGATCGGAATGCCTTGGCCGTAGAAGCCGATCACGTCGTCCTTCTGCACCGTCACCGCTGGCACGGAATAGGTCTCGACCTCACCGGTGCTCACCGTCGGGGTGGGCACCTTCAGCTCGTTGCTGGCGTAGACGACGGTGTACTCCCCCGCGGTGCCGGTGGGTCGGAGCACCAGCGCGTAGAAGGTGTTGCCCGCCGAGGTGGTCGGGCTCGCTCCGGCGGTGCCCTGGTTCCAGCTCTGAAAGTCGTTGAGTGTGCCGGCAGGCAGCTTGGTATGGTCGAGCACCACCAGCACCGGACCCAACTCACCCGTCGGCTTCGCGTAGTCGGTTGCGTACTTGCGCTCGACCAGCGGGTTGCCGAACAGGACCGGCGTCGGGGTCCCGACGCTGATCTTCACCATCGCGTCCGCCAACGTTTGAGGGCTGTTCGCCCAGTTGGGGTAGGGGCCAAAGTAGTGCGGTACCTTCGTCATATCTGTGGCGCTCGAGGGAACCGCGGCCTCGGCCACATCGGGCCGGAAGAGGTTGTGCATCCCCCCCAAGGGGCCGAAGCTGCTGATCAGCAGCGCGAGCGCCACGATAATGGCCGTCCTGGCCAAGCGGCGCCTCGGGGCCCGGTGGAAGGGTGGGCGGGCAGATGGTTGCATGGTTGGTTCCCCTAACAATCGGAGCGCTTTCTGACTGGATACCCCCGCCGAACCAGAGCATACGATGGTGCCACGCCTGGGGCTCGCGTACCCGCAACCCGTCTTTCCACCGCCCCTACGCAGGATCTTGGGCTGCATACCCGCCCCGGGTTGCATCATTGGGGGAACGCCACCCGGAGCGTTCAGGGCTGCCGTCTTTCCATACCTGCAACGGACCACGGCGGCCCGGTTCGCCAGCGCCCCCGACGCTTGGACCGCAGGCTGCTCAGGGTCGTTTAGCCCTCATCCCTGCCGGCCTCGAATAGCTGGCCCGCGCCAGGGAACGTTTGGCTCGGAGGGCTGTGAAGTGACGATCTCGCGGGGGTGGGCAGATGCCGGCCGGCCCTAACGGGTGATGCTCAGTGGTTTCATTGGCGTAACACACGACGCCCGTTGCAAAGTGGCAGCTGCGCCGTCGGCCCTGGTGTTCTTGCCAGTGTCATCGCACCAGTCGATGTTGAACGGGATGGCAGTGACAGCCGCCTCGCCGGCGGCCATTTGAGCTGGGACCTCAAAGCTGTAAATGAAGCCACCCGCGTCATTCATCGGGGCAGTGGTGTTGATGACCGCGACGCTCGTCGCATCGGTGACAGTCACTTGGATGCTGGCGTTCTGGCCGTAGCGGGGATTGCAGTCAGCGTCTGGTGCCCTGACCGTCACCTTGTCGCCGGGCTTCGCGCTGGACGGGTTCACTGCAAAGGCGGGCGGGAAACAAGCAGGTTCTTCGTTCCCTGGCGAGGAAGCACATCCGGAGGCAGCGCCAGCTGCCAGGATGGCACTGACCGCCAAGACCACCGAAGATCGTCCGCCGGGATCGAAAACTGGGTGTCTACACGGGGCCGTCATTTCCTCATTATTAGTGGGTTAGCACCGAGCGGATACTCTGGCCAAACACTCGTCCCCGAATTGTTGCCCGGCAGCCGATACCAATGAGCGAACGGTTTCTTTGCGGGGATAACCAAGGAGCGGGCCGGTCCGCAGCTGGTTTAGCCGCCCAGCACCACGTTCGCCGGCGGCTCGCCCGTCAGCATCAGGTCGATCTGCCGCTGGAGCAGCCGGCCCATCCGCGGGAGCATCGCCGAGGTATCCCCGCCCACATGCGGGCTGATGATCACGCCTGGCGTCCGCCACAGCGGGTGGTCCTGCGGCAGCGGCTCCGGATCAGTGACGTCCAGGGCCGCCCGGATCCGGCCAGTGGCGGTATGCCGGATCAGGGCTTCGGTATCCGCGACGGGTCCGCGGGCCACGTTGACCAGCAAGGCGCCGTCGGGCATGGCCGCGAGGAAGGCATCGTCGATGAGGTGATGCGTGGCGTGGTTGAGCGGGACCCCCACGATCACAATGTCGTGCTCCGGCAGCAGGGCGGGCAGTTCGGTGATGCCGTGGACGTGGCCCCGCGGCTCGGCCCGTTCCGTGCTGGCCACGCGGGTGACGGTGGTTTCAAAGGGCAGGAGCCGGTCCTCGATCGCCTTGCCAACGCCGCCGTAGCCGACCAGCAGTACCTTGCGGTCCGCGAGGCTGGCCGTGGAGCGGGTCTCCCAGCGGCCCTCCTGCTGGTTCTGCAGTTGCCGCGGGAACTCGCGCTGGCTGGCCAGGACCAGGGCAAGGGCCAGCTCCGCGGTGGAGGTTTCGTGGACGCCGGCGGCATTGGCAAACACCCGGCCCGGCGGCAGCGCCTCCGCAACACCGTCATATCCAATCGACTGGCCCTGCACGAGCCCGGTTTCCACGGCCGCCAGGCTGCGCAGGACGCCCGGACCGCCCATGTAGGGCGGCACCACAATGTCGATCCGCGGCCGGGGAGGTTCCCCGGACAGGTCCCACTCGACGACGTCGACGTCGGGGTGCGGCCTGAGGTACTGGCGCAGGGTCGCATCCGGCAGGCTGACAGTAATTTTCCTCGGCATACCTGCCAGCCTAGCGGGGCCGCACGGGCCGACGGCGCAGGCTGCGCCGACCGCGGTGGCACGCCCGACAAAGTCAGAGCTGGGAGTTTCCCCTCAGCTTGGCGCCGCCCCGCGCGGGGCGTGGACTTGCCCCGCCTCCCGGCATACATTTCAAGGAATCCCCCTCTTGTTGACCCGGAAGGTCCTGCACCATGAACACCTCGGGACCCTCCCGCCCGGCCGCCAAAACCCTCAGCGCCCGGAGCAAGCTGCTCCTGGTCTGGGCGGCGACGGTCCTGGTGCTGCTCGGCGTGGGAATCCTGGCCGTTGTGCGCACCGGTCCCGTTCCGGCCTCGGGCTTCCTGTCCAGCCTGAAGGACCAGTGGCCCGGTCAGCCCGGTGCGGCTCCGGCGGCGCAGGCTCCGCGGGCCGCCGTCGACCTCGACGCCGAGATCCCGCGGATCCTGGCCGAGAACTCCCGCTACCGGATCGGCGTCGCAGTGGCGGACACCCGCGGCGGGGAGCCGCGCAGCTACGGCGACGGGGCCGAATTTGTGGCAGCGAGCACGGCAAAGATCATCACGGCGGCTGCCTACTACCATCTGGTGGAAACCGGCGAGAAATCCCTGGACGCGCCGCTGGGCAGCTATGACGCCGCGTTCCAGCTCCAGGCGATGGTCAACACGAGCAGCGACGACTCCTGGCTGCTGCTGATGCAGGACATCGGCTACCCGAAGCTGATCGCGTACGCCGCATCGATCGGGATCAGCTACGACCCGGAACTGAACCTGCTGACACCGGCCGAGATGGCGGGGTTGCTCCAGCAACTGTCCACCGGGCAGCTGCTCAACGCGGAGCACACCCGGGAGCTGCTGGGCTACATGCAGGAGACCAACAACGAACGGCTCATTCCCGCCGCAGTCGGCCCGGAGATCACTGTGCAGCACAAGTACGGCGAGGTGGAGGGCTACGTCCACGACGCGGCGCTCCTGACCACCGGCGAGCGGTCCTACGCGCTCACGATTTACACCTGGGGCGAGGACCTCGAGAGCGAGGAACGGTTGGCCGTGATCCACGAACTGACCGACGTGGTGGCGAGGGCGCTGCTGGACTAGGGCCGGTTAACGGAAAAGGCCCCTGCTGCAGCGGGTGCGGCAGGGACCTTTTCGTTCCGGCGGGAGAATCGGTTTAGCGGCCGAAGAGCTTGGCGAAGAAGCCGGTCTTGGTGCTGACTTCACCCTCGTGACCCTTGCAGCGGTCGGCGCCCTTGACGCCCCGCATGACCTGGTCAACGTGCTGGCCGCAGCCCGCCCAGGTGGTCTTACCGCACTTCTTGCATGCAACCTGTCGGCACATCTGGTTCTCCTTTGGGTAGGTCCGTCACGACGACTATACCCCCAGGGGTATGCCCGCACCAAATGCGGCCCCGGGAACACTCGCTGGCCGGACGGCGTTGGTTCCCTACAGTGGCAGCTGAACCGTGCCGCTCCCGCACAAACTGACTTCCGAACCGTACCGAGAGGACCGCTGATATGGCTTACATCAAGGTTGGAACCGAGAACAGCACCGACATTGAGCTCTACTACGAAGACCACGGGAGCGGGCAGCCGGTAGTCCTGATCCACGGCTATCCACTGGACGGATCCTCCTGGGAGAAGCAGACCACGGCACTGCTGGGCGCCGGCCACCGGGTGATCACCTACGACCGCCGCGGCTTTGGACAGTCCAGCAAGCCCACTGACGGCTATGACTACAACACCTTCGCCGCCGACCTCGACACCCTGCTCACCACGCTTGACCTGAACGACGCCGTGCTGGTGGGCTTCTCGATGGGTACCGGCGAGGCGGGCCGGTACCTCGGCACCTACGGCTCGGCCCGGGTGGCCAAAGCCGTGTTCCTCGGCTCCCTGGAGCCGTACCTGCTGCAGGCCGACGACAACCCCGACGGCGTCCCGCAGTCCGTATTCGACGGCCTGCTGGAGGCCGTGACCACGGACCGCTACGCCTTTTTCACCGAGTTCTTCAAGAACTTCTACAACAGCGACACCTTCCTGGGCACCCCCCGGCTGAGCGAGGAAGTGATGCGGGCCGGGTGGAACCTGGCATCCTCGGGCGGCGCCACGGCCTCCGTGGCCGCCCAGCCCTCCTGGCTCACGGACTTCCGGGGCGACATCCCGAAAATCGACGTCCCCACGCTGATTGTCCATGGCACCGCAGACAATATCCTGCCAATCGACGCCACCGGCCGGCGGTTCGCCAAGGCGCTGCCCAGCGCCGAGTACGTGGAGATCGAGGGCGCCCCGCACGGCATGCTGTGGACGCACGCCACCGAGGTTAACGAGCTGCTGCTGGGGTTCCTGGCAAAGTAGCGCCGCCCGGCTCGCCGGGATACCGAGGCAGCCAGGCACAACAGCTCCCGACGCAACACAAGAAGGGCCCGCGGCGCTGAACTGCTCCCCGAAAGTTGGACTCGCAATTGCGATGTATCCACTTTAGTGGCTAGTGATCGGCTCTTCGCAGAAGTCCCCGTCCCATTTGGGGCGGGGACTTCTGTCGTTGCTGGAAGTTCTGGCTGTTGAGGTAGGTGTCCGTTTGAGGTTTCTCTGGGGGCAGCGCACGATGAGTCTCGATCTGGAGGCCAGTCCGGCACGGTGCAGCGGTCATCCGCAGCGCGGGAATGAGGGTGTCGTCGTCATCGGCGCTACAGATGAACCCTCCGGGCCCAGCTCGGCCAAGCGTCCGGTCGAGTGTCGAGGTCGATACCTTGCAGACGAACCAAGCAGACCTCACCTGGGAGGCGCGTTACCGCCCAGAGGCTGTGGGAGCGACCTCGAGAATGGGCAGGAATCCACTCGAGCACTTCATTGAGGTCCGCGCCCGAAAGCTCCCACTCCTGTTTCGCGGCGTCTTCGGCCCAGAAGTAGACGCGGTACGTCGGATCGTTGACCTGCATGGTTTGATCCCGTGGATCGATGAGTTCTGCTCTCATCCAACGACCGTACATCTTGCGCCAGAGCATAGGTTAGGGCATCCGTTGTCTGTGCCCTCCGCCAGACGGATTAGGGGACCGATAAGGGCGGCTAAGAGGGACCTATGCCGCAAGCATCTGGGCACGATACCGTACCGGACTCAGACCCTTGAGCTTGGTGGAGATTCGTTCGGTGTTGTACCAGCGGATGTATTCGTGCAGTGCCGCGGCCAGGGCGTCAGCGTTGAGGAACCGGACACGGTGGAAGAGCTCTTCTTTGAGGTGACCGAAGAAGTTCTCCATGACGGCGTTGTCATAGCAGTTGGCTTTGCGGGACATCGATTGGACCGCGCCGGCGTCCGCCAAGAGCGTGCGCCAGGAGTTGTGCTGATACTGAAATCCCTGGTCGGAGTGCACGAGTGGTTTCTGCCCGTCCTCCAGCGTGGCCAGGGCGCCGCGCAGCGATGCATTTGCCAGCTCGAGATTGGGTGAAGTGCCGATTGCGTAGGAGATGATCTGCCGGTCAAACAGGTCCATGACGGGTGAGAGGTAGAGCTTCCGGTCACCGACGCTGAACTCGGTCACATCGGTAACCCACTTCTGATTTGGGGCATCCGCTTCGAACTGGCGTTTCAACAGGTTCGGGGCCACGACGCCCTGCTCGCCCTGGTACGAGCTGTACCGCTTCCTGCTTCGGACCTTGCAGACCAGCCGCAGGAAACGCATCAGCTTCAGGACGGTCTTCTTGGCGACCGTCCATCCTTGCTTCAGCAGCTCGATATGGATACGGCGGTGCCCATACCGGCCGTGGTTCTTCGTGAAAATCTCTGTAATGGTGGCCTTCAGAGAGGCCCGTGGATCTGGGCCTTTGAGGCGGGACTGGTGGTAGAAGAACGTGGACCGGGCTAACCCGGCTACCTCCAGGAGAACTTCCAGACGGTGCTCAGCCTTGAGAGCGATGACAGCGCGGACCTTTAGCGCCGTTCCTCGTCCCTCAAGGCGTTTACTTTTCCCAGGAAGGCCACCTCTGCGCGCAGGCGTTCGTTCTCACGCCGAAGACGCTGCAGCTCCGGTTCCTGCTCTGCTGGGGCATCTGGGCTCTTCCTCGGCCGGCCTTTCGGTTTCGGACGGAGGCCTTCCTCGCCTTCAGCCCGATACTTGCCCGCCCACACGGTAATCAGGTGTGGCGAGGACAGTTCGAGCTCCTTGGCTAGAGCGACCCTGTTCTCGCCGGAGAGATATCGCTGCACAGCGTTGAGCTTGAACTCGAACGAATACAGTCTGCTCGGTTTGGTCACTAAAGCAGTATCTCCGCGAACACGCCATCTGTCGTACAGCCGAAGGACTGCCTTCGTTCCTACCCCGAGCTTTGTTGCTACCGCCCGGGTGCCCCAGCCGATGTCAAACAGCGCCACCGCGGCCTCGCGCTGCTCCTCGGACAACGAACTTCTTCCATCCATAAAACTGCTCCCCGAAAGTCAGAACTGATTTCTCAGTCCAACTTTCGGGGAGCAGTTCACGCCGCCGCGGGCCCTTCTGCGCGCCCATCGCCGGCCCCTCAGCGCCTCCGCGCCCGGCCCAACCGCACAGTGAGACGATCCCCACGGCAGTCACAATCGGTAATTTGGCCCAGCTGGGCCACAACGCAGGAAAATCCCTTGACAGTGGCGGAGGTCACTTCTACTCTGAATTTTGGGATCCCAAAATGGGATCCCAAAAGATCGCGTTACGGATCCCGAGCCGCAGTCAGTTACTTGCCCGGCGCGTCCGGATTGGACCCAGGGTGCCCCACCAACCGGCCTCCTGCCCCGCGAACACCCACGTCTTTTTCCCCGCCTGCAATCTTCCTCTCTGCAAAGGAGAAGTTGTGTCTGTTCAAAATACTGAAACCGCAGTACCCCTACCCGACGACAAGACCGGCAAGGACGGCGTGCAACGTCGCACCAACGTCCGCTGGAAAATGTTCCTGCTCCTGCTGGTCCTGGTCGCCGTCAACTACATCGACCGGGGCTCCATCTCGGTGGCCCTGCCGATCATCCAGAAAGAATTCAACCTCGCCCCCGAACTTGTGGGCCTCTTGCTCTCCGCCTTCTTCTGGACCTACGCGCTGATGCAGGTCCCGGTAGGCCTCCTGATCGACAAATTCGGTCCCCGCAAGGTCATGACGGCGTCCTGTGTTGGCTGGGGCGCGGCCACGGCAGCGTCCGGGCTGGCCGGCGGCTTCATCAGCATGTTCATTGCCCGGCTGGGCATCGGCGTCACGGAAGCCGGCGTTATGCCGGCCGGCGGCAAGCTCAACGCCATCTGGATGCACAAATCAGAGCGCGGACGCGGCGCCACGATCCTCGACGCCGGCGCGCCCCTTGGCGCCGGCCTGGGCGGCATCCTGATTGCCGGCCTAATCGCATCCACCGGCAGCTGGCGCATCGCCTTCATCATGGCCGGCGCCGCCACCGTACTGATGGGCCTTGCCGTCTGGTGGTACGTCCGGGACAACCCCCGCCAGCACCGCGGGGTCAATGCTGCCGAGGCTGAATACATCGAAGCATCCCACGCTGCCGAGGACGCCGCGGCCGAGCTCGACGGAAGCAAGGGCAAGCGCGCACTCCTGCCCTACCTGAAGTTCCGTTCCTTCTGGGCCATGTGCTTCGGCTGGCTGGGCTTCAACGGCGTCTTCTACGGACTCCTGACCTGGGGCCCGCTCTACCTGGCCCAGGACAAGGGCTTTGACCTGAAGACCATCGGCTGGTCCACCTTCGTAATCTTCGGTGCCGGCTTCGTCGGGGAAATCCTGGGCGGCGCGATCGCCGACAAGTGGCAGTCCACCGGCGCCTCCGCCAACCGCGTGATGCGCACACTCCTGGGCACCTCCAGCGTGGTTGTGATCGGCGGCCTGATTGGCGTCACCGTCGTGGCCGATCCCACCACCGCCGTTGTGCTCCTGTCCGTGGTGATGTTCTTCCTCCGCTGGGTGGGCCTGTTCTGGAGCATCCCCTCCATCCTGGGCGGCCGGACCAACGCCGGCGTCCTCGGCGGCGCGATGAACTTCAGCGGCAACATCTCCGGCTTCGTGACCCCCATCGCGGTCGGCCTGATCGTGGGCGCCACCGGCTCCTACACCTGGGCGCTGCTGTACTTCGTCGGATCCGCGATCATCATGGGCGTCTCCGTGCTGACCCTGAACTACAACAAGCGGCTACCTGTCTAAGCTGGCCACACGCACCTGTTCCTGAAGCCGGGAACGCTATGCCGGAAAAGAACCGAAAGTGGAGAAACATGCACAGCGCAGAACAGACCCAGGACAAGGAACGCCCCCTTCGGGAGTCCGTCCGGGACACCCTCCGCACCAGGATCTTCGAAGGGCATTACGTTCCCGGCACCAGGCTGGTGGAACGCGACCTCGCCGCTGAATTCAACGTCTCCCGCCTCCCCGTCCGCGAAGCGCTCCGCATGCTGCGCCAGGAAGGGCTCATCAGCGACCGGGGCGCCCGCGGGGCCGAGGTCAGCACCCTGAGCCCCAAAGACGTCGAGGATCTGTTCGACGTCAGGCAGTCCCTTGAGGTGTTGGCCTGCCGCCTGGCCGCGGCCCGCGCTACCGCGGAGGACCTCGGCGGCCTCAAGGGCCTGCTGGACGAGGCAGACCGCTGCCTGGCCAGGGGCGACATTATGGAAGCCCACCGCGCCAACAGCGAATTCCACGATGCCCTCACCCGGATCGCGGACAACGGCTTCCTCAGGTCCGCCCTGGAACCGCTCCAGGGCAGGATGCACTGGCTCTTCCGTCACGTCAGCGACCTGCCGGAGCTCATCGAAGAACACCGTGCCCTCTATGCCGCCATCGCCAGCGGCGACCCGGAACGGGCAGCTGCCCAATCGGCGTCGCACATCGGCAAATACCGTGAACAGTTTCCGGAGGATTTCAGCCGGACAGAACCCGCCCTTCATCGGAAGAACCCATGAAACTTCTTGTTATCAACCCCAACATCAGCGACGACGTTACGGCGCTGATCGAGGCGGAAGCCCTACGCTCCGCCGCCCCCGGCACCGAACTTGTGGTCCGGACCGCCGGATACGGCGTGGAATACATCGAAACCCGTTTTGAGTCACTGATCGCGGCGGGAGCAGTGGCCGAAATCGTCGCGGAATACACCCGTGACGGGCCGGGATCCGATACCAGCGTCGACGCCGTGGTGGTGGCCGCCTTCGGGGACCCCGGGATGCCGGCACTGAAGGAACTCACCGGCATCCCCGTCCTTGGCATCACCGAGGCCGCCCTTTGCGCCGCCGCCCTGCAGGGACACCGCTTCTCCATCATCGCCATCTCGGACCGGATCCAGCCCTGGTACCGGGACTGCGTGGAACGCTTCGGCCTCGGCGGCCGGCTCGCATCGATCCGCTCCCTCAACGAAGCGCTCCACGGCATCGCCTCGGTCCAGCAGGACTTCAAGGCAGCCTTGCTGGCACTCAGCCACCAGGCCGTCGCCGAGGACGGGGCCGACGTCGTCATCCTCGCCGGAGCGCCGCTCGCCGGGCTGGCCCGCGAACTCCGAGGGCAGATCGGGGTGCCCGTTGTGGACGGCATCTCGGCGGGCATCCGCCTGGCCGAAGCCGTTGTCGGACTTGATTCCGGCCCGCACCGCGCCGGTGCCTTCGCCGCTCCCCCGGCCAAGGCCCGCCGTGGCCTCTCGGAGAACCTGGAGGCGGCCCTCACCACCGCGCAGAACGCCGCCCGCGGCGAAACCGCCGCGAACCGCGCCATCCGGCAACCGGTCATCACCTAACCGGCCAACCAGCTACTTCTCCCCAGGAGGACACCGATGTCAGACACCCCAGAACTCGTCATCGCCAACGGCACAGTGGTCAACAGCTTCGGCCGCCAAGAGGCCCACGTTGTGGTCCGGGAAGGGCGCATCGACCGGCTTGTCGACGCTGCCGAGCCCATCCCCGCCGGCGTTCGCATCATCGATGCCGCCGGCCGGCTCGTTATTCCCGGCGGCGTCGACGGACACTGCCACGTTGCCCAGATCACCGGCCGTTTCCGCACCCTCGATGACTACCGGACCACGTCGACGGCCGCCTTGTGGGGCGGCACCACCACAATCATCGACTTCGGCATCCCCCGCGATGCCCGGGAGACCCCGCTCGCGGCCGTGCTGCACAAGAAGGAACTGGCCCGGGAGTCCCGCTGCGACGTGGCGCTGCACGGCTCCGTGGTCAGCTGGGACGAAACTGTGCCGTGGCAACTGGAGCAGCTCGCCGCCGAAGGCGTCAGGTCCGTCAAGATGTACACCACCAACCGCGGCAGCACCATGGCGGACGGGGACACGATCCTGAAGGTCATGCGCGAGATGGTGCGACTGGACGGGCTCACCTACATCCACGCCGAGCACGACCCCATCATCGCGGACTGTACGCAGCAGCACGCGGACGACGGCCGGATCGGCATCGAATACCTGCACCGCACCCGCCCCGAACTGGCCGAGGAGGTTTCGGTCAAGGAAACCCTGGCCATGGCCGAATACACCGGAGCCCCCGTCTACTTTGTGCACCAGTCAACCCCCGGCGCCGTGGACCTGGTCACCGAAGCCCGCGAACGCGGCCAGGAGGCGTACTCCGAGACCTGCCCGCACTACCTCACCCTCGACGACAGCGTCTACGGCTCGGTGATGCCCGAATGGTACGCCTGCTGCCCGCCCATGCGCAGTCCGCAGACAGTCGCCGCACTCCGGGATCGGCTTGCCGACGGCGCCATCCATACCGTCGCCTCCGACCACTCCTGCTACGACCTCACGCAAAAGCGGGAGCGCACGGACGACATCCGCGAAATGCCGCACGGACTCCCGGGCGTCGAAACCCGGATGCCCGTCACCTTCACCGCCCTGCTGGAGGCCTCCCGCGGAGCACGGGTGGAGGACTTCGTGGAAGTCTTCTCCGCCGGGCCGGCCCGCATCAACGCCCTCCCGGGCAAGGGAAGCATCGCGCCCGGGTTCGACGCCGACCTGGTCATCTTCGATCCGGCGGAGGAACGCGTTGTCGACGGCGGCGCCCTCCACATGGGCACCGACTTCTCGCCCTTCGAGGGCCGGACGCTCACAGGCTGGCCCGCCGTCGTCGTCTCCGCCGGACGTGTGGTGCTCGACGGCGGCGGGTTCCATGACCCCGGCCCGGTCGGGAACTTCGTGGCCCGCAACGGTTTCCGCGAGCATCAGGCCACCACTGCATCCGTCCGTGTTCCCGCCGCCCAGTCCACCCGCTAGGAGCCCCGCAATGCCTTCCGCAACCCGCGCTACCCGCATCGGCATGATCGTGCCGTCATCCAACACCTGCCTCGAACCGCAGAGCTACCGGATCCTGGGTGACCGTGAGGACGTCACCATCCACTTCGCCCGGATCCCCGTCACCCGGATTGCCCTGGACAAATCCTCGGACAAACAGTTCGATGCCGCCGTCATGCGCTCGGCCGCTGAACTCCTTGCCACCGCCGATGTGGACGTCATCGCCTGGAACGGTACTTCCGGTTCCTGGCTGGGCGTCGACTACGACCGCCGGCTCGCGGCGGACATCACGGACGCCACGGGCATCCCGGCCACCACCTCCACCCTGGCGTACATGGCTGCGTTCAGCTCGTTCGGCACGGAACGCATCGGGCTCTTCACCCCGTACACCGCGGACGTCAACGAGCAGATCGTGGCGTCCTATCAACGGGACGGCATCAAAACCCTCGACCATCGGTACCTGGGCCTGAGCGACAACGAATCGTTCGCCCGCGTGGCGGATGAGGAGATGCGTCCGGGCTCGCTGGAGCTGGCGGCAGCCGGGCCCGATGCCATCATCTACCTCTGCACCAATCTCTATGGCGCCAACATCACCGCAGAAATCGAGGCAGAGACGGGCGTTCCCGTCCTGGACTCGGTGGCCGTCACGCTGTGGCACTGCCTCAAGCTGGCCGGCGCACCGCTGCTGGATCGGCGCTGGGGCAGGCTGCTCGCCTCGGCCTGAGCCGGCGCACTTACGCCGGGAGGCCCGAGCCGAGCAGCTCCTGCAGGCCACGCTTAAAACCGGACCGGCCGCCATGCGCGGGATGCCTGATTTTCGGCACATCCAGGCCGCTCCGCTGCAGGCTGCGGTGCGCCACGTTGCCCACGGCCACCACTGTTTCGATCGCGAAGGCGTCGGCCAGCGCCCGCCAGAACGGAGATCCGAGTGCTGTTTCGGCGGCTGTTGGAGTGCGGTTGGACAGCGGCCGGCCGGCCACGTGGGTATGCCACGGACACGCACTCCAGAGCAACGGCAGGAAGTCCAGCTCGGCAAGGACCTCCCACATCACCGTTGCTGTGGGCTCTGCCGCAACGCCGTCAGCATCCGGCGGCAGCACGTATCCGCTTCCCGGCCCGAACAGGCCAAACCCGTGAGGATTCTGGAGGGTGGTGCGGCTGGTGAACGGGACTCCGGTGAGCTTCATGCCCCGAAAGCCCGGGGCTTCCCCTACCAGCAGCACTTTCGGGGACCGATCCAGCATTTCCCGCAGGTACATCGCCAGATTCCGCCGGCGCAGCGCATTCGCGGGGATGCTGTGATCGAAGAAGTTGGCGCAGCCCGGACCCGTTTCCACCGACGCCAGCCTGGCAACAAAGTCCTCAATGGCGGATGGTGCCATGGTGGTGCCGCTCCCTTGGCAGTTCGTTGGTTACTTAGACTATCCGGGCGCTGGGCCGCCGGCACCAGCCCTTGTGGCGCCATATCATGGGGACATGACGGACATGACCATCTTTACGGTGGGGCACTCCACTCATCCCATCGACGAATTCATCAGCATCCTCAAAGCCCACGGCGTCAAGAAACTGATCGATGTGCGCACCGTCCCGAGGTCCCGGCACAATCCGCAGTTCGCTGCGGAAGTGCTTGCGGCGAGCGTGCGTGCCGGCGGGATCACCTACCGGAGAATGGCATCCCTCGGCGGTCTGCGGCCCACCAGCAAAGGAAGCCCCAATGGCGCCTGGCGGAACGCGTCGTTCCGGGGATACGCGGACTACATGCAGACCGAAGAATTCGCCGCCGCCGTCGGGAAGCTGATGGAACGCGGGCGGACCAACGATGCGGCGATTATGTGCGCCGAAGCCGTCCCGTGGCGCTGCCACCGTTCCCTGATCGGCGACGCCCTCCTGCTCCGGAATGTCGAAGTGCTGGACATCATGACGGAAAAGTCCACCAAACCTCACGCACTGACTTCTTTCGCCCGCGTTGACGGGCACCGGCTCTGGTACCCGGCAGAGTAACCGCCTACCAGCGCGGGTGGATCGATGCGCGGAAATAGCGGTCGTAGACTTCGTGGACCCCGGCGTCGAACGTCGCGTCGATGCCGCCGACACCCGCCGCTGCGGCACAGGACCGGGCCTGGTCCGGGTTCCGCGCCCCGGGGATCACGGTGCTGACGCCGTTCTGGGCCGTGATCCAGGCGATGGCCGCCTGGGCGGTGCTGACGCCGTCGGGCACCAGTTCCTCGAACGCCGCCACCGCGGCCAAGCCCTGCCCGAAGTCCACACCGGAAAAGGTTTCCCCTACGTCGAAGGCCGAACCGGTGCGGTTGTAGTTCCGGTGGTCGTCCGCCGCGAAGGACGTGTCCGCGGTGTATTTTCCGGAGAGCAGCCCGGAGGCGAGCGGCACGCGGGCGATGATGCCTACGCCGGCCGCTGCCGCCGCGGGCAGCACCTCGTCCAGGGGTTTGAGCCGGAAGGCGTTGAGGATGATCTGCACCGTCGCCGTTCCGTCGTGGCGAAGGGCTTCGAGGGCTTCGTCCGTCCGCTCCACGCTGACGCCGTAATTCCGGATGGCGCCGTCGTCCACAAGTGTGTCCAGCGCGTCGTAGACTTCGGCGTTGCTGTACACGGCGGAGGGCGGGCAATGCAGCTGAACCAGGTCCAACTGCTCCAGGCCCAGATTCCGGCGGGAGCGGTCCGTCCACTCGCGGAAGTTCGCCAGGTTGTAGTTCTCCGGCAGTTGCTCCAACCGCCGCCCCATTTTGGTGGCCACGGTGATATCCAGGCCCGGGTTGGTCCGCAGAAACGCACCGATGGCCTGCTCGCTGCGGCCATCGCCATAGACGTCGGCGGTGTCGAAGAACGTAACGCCGGCCTCCACGGATGCGCCCAGCACAGCCTGCGCCTGCGCGGAATCCACGTTTCCCCAGTCCGCGCCCAGCTGCCAGGTCCCCAGTCCCACGATGGAGACGTTCCGTCCGGTCTTACCCAAGATTCGCTTTTCCATCATCAGACTATAGCCACCGTGCCGCGGGGAGGACCGGCGGACGCCACCAGGTCCGGGCGCCGGTCCGCCCACGGGCGCACCGTTTCGACGGCGGCACCCACGGCGAAGACCGTCGCATCATCGAACGGATGGCCCACGATCTGGACCCCCGTGGGAATGCCGCACTCGGCCATGCCGCTGGGCACTGCAAGCACCGGGCACCGGTTGGCGATATTAAACGGCGCCGTCATATGGGCTTGCCAGTAGTGCCCAAGCCGGACGCCGCCGGCGTCGATCCCGTCAAGATACATACCGTCGGCATCCAGCGCCGCGACGGCCGAGGCGGGGCAGATCAGGGCATCAAAGCCCGCCATCGCCGCGGCAAGCTCGGCCTGGATTCGGGTCTCCGCCCGGACCCCGTCGATGAAACGATTTTCCCCGGCAGCTTTTTGTGCGTCGGCCATAAAGCGCCGGGTGTAGGCGGCCAGCAGCTCCGGCGCATCGGCAGTGTCATCTTCCATGACCGGGCCCAGCAGGTAGCCGAAGTGCGTAAATATCGTCCGGCTGATGTGCTCCACGGTCCAGGGCAGTTCGATCTCCTCCACCACGGCGCCCGCTGCGGCCAACGCCGATGCCACGGCGCGTGTGTTGGCCTCCACATCAGCAGCAACCGGGTAGTTACCCAGCCGGATGCACAGTGCAATCCGCAGGCCGGCCACCGAATCGGCACCTGTCGGCGGCACGGCCAGCGCCAGGCCGCCGCCCAGGGACGTATGGTCAGCGGCATGCCGTCCGGCCATCACGTTTGCCAGCAGCGCCGTGTCCGCGACGGTCCGCGCCATCGGGCCGTCGCCCCGGTAGTGGTCTGCGGAAAGCGGCGGCAGGCCCGGGATCCGTCCGTACGGCGCCTTGTAGCCGACGGTGCCCGTAAACGAGGCCGGCAGCCGGGTGGAGCCGGCGATGTCCGAGGCTGTGGCGAGCGGTGCCAGCCCCGCGGCGAGCGCCGCCCCGGAGCCTCCCGAGGAGCCGCCGGGGGAATATTGCGGATTCCAGGGATTGCGGGTCACACCCCACAAGGCGCTGTGGGTGACCGTGGCGCAGCTGTATTCCGGGGTTGTGGTGCGCGCATGAATGATTCCCCCGGCCCGCCGGATTCGATCGATGACTGGATGGTCTGCCTTTGCACGGTCCCCTTTGCGGGCGACGAGCCCCTGCGAGAGGGTGCGTCCCTTGAGCCCGTGCTTCTCCTTAGCGGCGACCGGCAATCCGAGCAGCGGTGTCAGGTCCCGTCCGCGTGCATAGCTGGCGGCCGCCTGCCGGGCGGCCGGGAGCGCTTCCTCAAACAGGGTTTCCGTCAGGGCATTGATGCCCCCATTCACGGCTTGGGTCCTTGCCGCTACCGCTTCCAGCAATTCCACCGGTGAGAGTTCCCGGGCCCGGAAGAGCCGCAGTGCCGTCGTAGCGTCAAGGTAGTGCAGCTCGGTCATGCCACGCCCGACGCCGGCACATCGGCAGCTTCCGCGAGGGCACCGTCGATGAGCTGGCGGGCGACTCCGGTGAGCATGTCCACTCCGGTGACCATGTCGGCGTCGGACGTGAACTCGCGTTCGCAGTGCGAGACGCCGTCGACGCTGGGAACGAAGAGCATCACGGCGGGCGCCACGGTGTTCATGGCCACCGAGTCGTGGCCCGCCATGGTCCGGATACGGCGGGAGGACAGGCCCAGGTCAGCGGCGACTTTGTCCGCAAGTTCCAGTCCGGCCTCGGGGAACCGGCGGATCGGGCGCACGTCGAAATCCTTGACGTTGACCTTGATGTCGTGTGTGCGGGCCAGCAGGTCGATGTCAGCGATGAGCTTGGCCCGGGCAGCCGCGACGATGTCCGGATCGCCTGATCGGAGGTCTGCCACAAGATGCACCCTTCGCGCCACCACAATGGGCGAGTTCGGTTCCAGCGTCAGCTGCCCAACGGAAGAGACAAGGGCCTGGTCCGCGAAGTCCTCGGTGACGTCGTGGACCATCAGGATGATTTTGGACGCGGCCACCAGGGCGTCGTGCCGGTCAGCCATGGCCGTCGCTCCGGTGTGGGACTGTTCGCCCAGCACTTCGATGTCCAGTTTCTGGGTGTACCAGCTGCTCTCAACCAAGCCGATATTGATCCCCTCCCGCTCCAGGATCCGGCCCTGCTCGATGTGGATCTCCGCGTAGCCGGCCACCTCGGGCCCCTCGGACGTACCGAGATACCCAATGCCCTCCAGCGCCTCGCGGACGCTGGTGCCGTGCAGGTCCCTGACGTCCAGCATCCGCTCCAGCGGCAGCAACCCGGCGAAGACTGAGCTGCCCATAATGCTCGGGGCGAAACGCCCGCCCTCCTCGTTGAACCAGTTCACCACCGCCAGGTTGAACCCCGGAGCCGGCCCGCCCGCAGCGACGTCGGCCCCGATCCGCCGTGCCGCGTGCAGTGCGGCGATGACGCCGTAGGCACCATCGAACCGTCCGCCGAGCGGCTGGCTGTCCAGGTGCGAGCCAATGAGCACATACGGTGCTCCCGGCGTCCACTCGAGCAGGGCGAACATGTTGCCGATCCCGTCGACCCGAAGTTCCCAGCCGGCGTCGTTGACCCAGTTGGCGAACCAGTTGCGGGTCTGCGCATCCTCGGCGGTGGCCGCCTGCCGGTCGACGCCGCTATTGGGCGTGGCGCCGATGGTGGCCACGAAATGGAAGTCTTGGAGGAAAGCTGCTGAGTTCATGGGAAGTCCTTTGTGTGGTGGGGTGTCGAGGAACCGGCGGCGGCGGGCTTAGCCGACGCGCCCGCGCGTCTCGGGCACCTTGGTGAACAGCACGAGCAGGAGCACAACGACGGCCGCGGCGGCCATGTAGAAGCCGGGTGCGTGGGGAACACCTGTGCTGCCGACCAGGGCCGTGCCGATGAACGGCGCTGTGCCGCCGAAAAGGGCGTAGGCGCCGTTGTAGCTGATCGCCGCCGAGGTGAAACGCGTCCGGGTCGTGAAGATCTCGACGAAGAAGGTGTAGCAGCCGCCGCCGTAAATGCAGAGCGCGACGACGAAGAGTGCCTGGCCCAGCAGGGCCAGGGGCAAGCTGCCGCTGGTGACCAGCATGAAGCTCGGAACCGAGAGCAGCGCCAAAGCTGCCGAACCTGCAATCAGCATCGGTTTGCGGCCGAAACGGTCCCCGAGGCGGCCGCCGATCGGAAGCAGGACAGCGTAGAGGGCGAGGGCTGCAGCGTTGGCCATCAGCGACTGCTCGCGGCTCAGGTGTCCGGTGGTCTGGACATAGGAGACGAAGTAGGCGGAGAGGAAGTAGAACCCCATGGCCGTCAGCCCCATCACAAAGATGACCTGCACCATCCGGAGCTTATTCTCGCGGAAGGATTCGCGGACCGGGCTGAATTCCTTGGTCCGGGCCGCCTTGGCCTCGTTGAACGCTTCGCTCTCCACCGTCCGGCTGCGGATCCAGGCGCCGAAAAGCGCCAGCGGCAAAGCCAGCAGGAACGGCAGGCGCCAGCCCCAGGCCGTGAAATCCTCGTTCGACAGGGACTGGCTGAGGATCAGGATCATCGTGCCGGCAAAGACTGAGGGCAGCGCAGTGGCGGCGATGGTGATGTTGAGCCAGAACCCGCGGCTGTTGACCGGTGCGTGTTCGAAGACAAACGACGGCGCTCCCACAGATTCACCGCCGGCGGAGAAGCCCTGGATAAGGCGGCAGAGGACCAGCAGGACCGGTGCCCATGCGCCGATCTGGGCATAGGTGGGAAGCAGCCCCATCAGGGCGGTTGCCCCGCCGATGGCAATAAGCGTGATGGTCAGGACGTGACGCCGGCCGATCCGGTCGCCGAGGGCCCCGAAGAACAACCCGCCGATGGGGCGGACCACAAATGCCACGCCAAAGGTCGCGAAGGTGGCCAGCATGGCCGTGACGGGATTGCTTCCCGGAAAGAACACCTGCGAGAAGATGACGGCGGTGAGGCCGTACAAGGTGAAGTCGTAGAACTCGATGAACTGGCCGATGCTGCCGCCAGCCAGCACCCGGCGCTGCATCTTGGTGATGCGGGGCACGGCAGGGGCGGAGCCCTGTTCTGTTGCGGTTCGGGCGGACTGCGGCTGGTCTTTGATGTCGTTGCTTGTCATGACAGCCACGCTAGGGGCGCCGTGTTTCCGATGACCTGTGCCAGGTTACGGCCGCGGAAATTGAATTCTGCGGTTGTTGCCGCGGTGTTGCCTGCCTGACTCGGCCTGGACATGTTTCGGACACGCGGGCTGTGAATCGGAACCATGGAATCTCCTTTGATCAGAATGGCTTTCGAGCTGAGGGATTCGGCCTAGGCCGTCGCTGCGGGGATTTTTTCACCGGTAAGTCGCCAACGCCGCCGCACTGCAGCAACTCTGTGTGATCCGCTTCACATCTGTCCAATTGATTGTTTTTGATCGATCGATCGATTTTGCCAATGCCAAAACGGCTGGCCGGCATGGCCGCGGCTGGTTTCGGGCGGCTAGTTCCGGGCGGCTAGTTCCGGGCGGCACCGTAGAGGCGGATACATGTCTGCTCAAAAGCCAGGGCCCTGCGGGTGGGGGTGACGCCGTCGGGGCGGACCAGCATAACTTCGATCGGCGGGAAATCATCCGTTAGGGTGAGCGCCACAACACGCCCCCCGGAGTACGTCAAGTCGCTGTGGAGCCGCTGGTTGAGCATGGCGTACCCGTGGCCCTTGGCCACAAATGACCGCACCGTTTCATAGCCGGCAAATCGGTGCCGGACATTCGGGGTTACACCGGCGATGGCATAGAGCTGCTCGTAGTATTCCCGGCTGTGCGGCAGATCCAGCACTACCGAAGGTTCGCCTTCAAGGTCCTTCAGCGCGATGCTGCGCTCGGGGCGGTTGGCTGCGGGATGCTCCGCGTGGACGAGCACATGGGGCGGCACGCGCTCCAGGACGGTGTGCGTGAATCCGCGGCCCAGGCCAAGACCGTACATAAGTGCAACATCGCACAAGCCCTCAAGCAGGGCGGACTGCAGACTCGCAAGATCGGCTTCGAGGAAGGAGACCTCCACTCCCGGGTGCTGGCCTTCGAAGGTCTGAAGAATTGCCGGGAGCCTGAACGGCGCCAGCGGCGAAAAGACACCGACTTTGAGCTCCCCCACCAGGCTCGTCGCGAGCCCCCGGGCCGACTCGTACAGGGAATCGGCGTGTTCCAGCAACACCTTGATGTCCTGGGCCAGTTGCCTGCCGGACGGCGTCAGCCGCAGGCCGCGGGTCCGGAGCCGGACGAACAACTGGGTAGCCAGGCTGGCTTCAAGCTGGGCCATCGCCGTAGAGAGTGTGGACTGGGTGACCAGCAGCCGCTCGGCCGCGTTGGTCATATTTTCGAGCTCGGCCACCACCGCGAAGTACCGAAGCTGGGTGAGGGTAAAGGGCTTCGTCATCCTCAATGGTCGCATTCCCGCCCGCAGCACCATTGCCGCGCGGGCCCGATGGCGCGGACAGCGGAAATATTTACAATGTGCAAAACGCGCAGCGATTCTCTTTACGCACCCGCACTTTTGCTGCGCCGCCGCGCCGGACACACTGAAGGCAAACAACTGACCACCCCGCATGAGGAGACACCTTGAACATCATCGAGCACTGGATCAACGGCCGCTACGTCCCGGCCGGGGCGCGCACGGCCCCGGTTACCAACCCGGCGACGGGCAAGGTCACCGGCCTGGTGTCACTGGCGAGTGCGGACGAGGGCAACTCCGCTGTCGCGGCGGCCCGGGCCGCGTTCCCTGCGTGGCGGGACACCTCCTTGGCCCGCCGCACACAGGTCCTCTTCGCCTTCCGCGAACTGCTCAACTCACGCAAAGGCGAACTCGCCGCCATCATCACCTCGGAGCACGGCAAGGTTTTGGATGACGCCCTCGGTGAGGTGACCCGCGGGCAGGAAGTCGTCGAGTTCGCCTGCGGCATCCCGCACCTGCTCAAGGGCAGCTACACGGAGAATGCGTCAACCAATGTGGATGTCCACTCGATCCGGCAGGCGCTGGGGCCGGTCGCCATCATCAGCCCCTTCAATTTCCCGGCCATGGTGCCGATGTGGTTCTTCCCCCTTGCGATCGCGGCCGGCAACACCGTCGTTATCAAGCCCAGCGAAAAGGACCCCACGGCGATCAACTGGATGGCCGAACTCTGGAAGGAAGCCGGGCTGCCGGACGGTGTCTTTAATGTCCTGCACGGCGACAAGGTGGCAGTAGACGCCTTGCTCGGCCACCCCGATATCAAGGCCGTTTCCTTCGTCGGATCCACGCCGATCGCCAAGTACGTCTACCAGACGGCAACCGCCAACGGGAAGCGTGTGCAGGCCCTCGGCGGCGCCAAGAACCACATGATTGTCCTGCCCGACGCCGACCTCGACCTCGCGGCCGACGCAGCAGTGAACGCCGGCTTCGGTTCGGCCGGCGAACGCTGCATGGCCATCTCCGCGCTCCTCGCCGTGGGCGGCATCGCCGATGAGCTGGTGGCGAAAATTGCCGAGCGTACCCGGCCGCTCCGCACCGGAGACGGCATGCGGGGCTGCGACATGGGCCCGCTTGTCACGGCCGTCCACCGGGACAAGGTGGCCGGTTACATTGACGCCGGCGAGGCCGCCGGCGCCACAGTGGTGGTTGACGGACGCCAGGTGGCCCCCGATTCGGAAGGTGACGGCTTTTTCGTCGGCCCCACCTTGTTCGACAACGTCACGCCGGACATGTCCATCTACCAGGACGAAATCTTCGGCCCTGTACTGTCGGTGGTCCGGGTCGACAGCTACGAGCAGGCGCTCGAACTGATCAACACCAACCCCTACGGCAACGGCACCGCCATCTTCACCAACGACGGCGGCGCTGCCCGCCGCTTCGAAAACGAGGTGGAGGTCGGTATGGTCGGCATCAACGTTCCGGTTCCGGTCCCCATGGCCTACTACTCCTTCGGCGGCTGGAAAAACTCGCTCTTCGGTGACACCCACGCCCACGGCACCGAGGGCGTCGGTTTCTATACCAGGGGCAAGGCTGTCACGTCCCGCTGGCTTGACCCCAGCCACGGCGGGATCAATCTTGGCTTCCCGCAGAACGCCTGACCGGCATCACACCAGAAAGGCATTTGATATGACTTCCACAATTGACAGCAGCATCCTGGACATCAAGGACACCGCCGAGACCGCCCGTCGGGCGTACGAGCTGGACCGCAAGCACGTTTTCCACTCCTGGTCCGCCCAGGACCTCCTGGACCTCCTGGACCCCATGGTTATCACGGCAGCTGCGGGATCCCACGTCTGGGACGGTGAGGGCAACAAATATCTGGACTTCTCCTCCCAGCTGGTCAACACCAACATCGGTCACCAGCACCCCGCCGTCGTAGCCGCGATCGCTGCCCAGGCCGCGAAGCTGTGCACCATCGCGCCAAGCTACGTCAACGACGCCCGTTCCGAGGCGGCCCGCCTGATCACTGAGCGGACCCCCGGGGAGCTGAACAAGATCTTCTTCACCAACGGCGGCGCGGATGCCAATGAGCATGCCGTCCGGATGGCCCGGCTCCACACCGGCCGCCACAAGGTGCTCTCCGCCTACCGCTCGTACCATGGCGGCACGCAGCTCGCCGTGAACCTCACCGGAGACCCGCGCCGCTGGGACAGCGACAACGCCAGCACCGGAACCATCCATTTCTTCCCGCCGTACCTGTACCGCACCGCGTTCCACTCCACCACCCAGGAAGAGGAAAGCCAGCGGGCCCTGGAGCATTTGGAGCAACTGGTCAGTTTTGAGGGCCCGTCCACCATCGCGGCGCTGATTCTCGAATCCATTCCGGGAACGGCCGGCATTTACCTGCCTCCGCCCGGCTACCTCCAGGGGGTCCGGGACCTCTGCAACCGATACGGCATCGTCCTGATCTGTGACGAGGTGATGTCAGGTTTCGGCCGGACCGGCAAGTGGTTCGCCATCGAGCACTTCGACGTCGTCCCGGACCTGCTGACCTTCGCCAAGGGAGTGAACTCCGGCTACGTTCCGCTGGGCGGGGTGGCGATCAGCCCCGAAATCGCGGCCACCTTCGGCAAGCGCGTCTACCCCGGCGGCCTGACCTACTCCGGACATCCGCTGGCCACCGCGGCCGCCGTGGCCACCCTCAACGCCATGGAGGACGAAGGGATTGTGCAGCATGCAGCGCTGCTCGGGGAAACCGTGATTGGGCCGGCACTCGCCGGCTTCGCGGAAAACCACCGCTCGGTGGGCGAAGTCCGTGGAACCGGGGTCTTCTGGGCCATCGAGCTGGTCAAGAACCGTGCGACGCGCGAGCCGATGGCTGCCTATGGCGGCTCCAGCCCGGAAATGAACCAGCTGGTGGCCGCCTGCAAGTCCCGCGGCCTCCTGCCGTTCGCGAACTTCAACCGCATCCACGTCGTCCCGCCCTGCAACACCAGCATCGAAGACACAGCGGCCGGACTCGCCATCCTGGACGAGGTCCTGGACATCGCGGACGGCTTCGCGGCCTGACGAAGGGCGGACTTCACCACGAACTGACGATCCACGCAAGGACGCCACGGCCCCGCGGACGAACATCGACCGCTGGGCCGTGGCGTTGTCGCAGACGGTTCAGGCCATCCGAGGTCCGGACGGTGTTCCCTTCCCGAGCGCAGGCTGGCTACATCTGGCTGAATGCTGCCACGGCAGGATCTGCGCCGGCCCGGGCGCCGGACTCCAGCGCCGTGATTTCCGCCAGCTCGGCAGGGTCGAGTTGGAGGGCCACGGCACCGAGGTTTTCCCGCATGCGGGTTGAGTCGGCCGATTTCGGGATGACGATAGTGCCCTGGCTGAGGTGCCAGGACAGCACGATCTGGGCCGGGGTGGCACCGTACGTGTGGGCCAGGGACTTCACCGCGGCGGCATTCAGGTCAGCGCCCTGACCCAGCGGGCTGTACGCCTCCACGGCAATGCCCAGCGCCCGGCTCTTGGCGGCCAGCTCCTGCTGCTGGAAGGTGGGGTGGATTTCGATCTGGTTCACGGCCGGGACAACGTCCGACGCCGACAGGAGGGTGTCCAGGTGGTCGGCCAGGAAGTTGGAGACCCCGATGGCACGGCTCCGGCCGCTGGCGTGGATTTCCTCCAGCGCCTTCCACGCCTCGGTGAACATCCCCTGGGACGGCACCGGCCAGTGGATCAGGTAGAGGTCCACATAGTCCACCGCGAGCGCCTTGCAGCTGTTCTCAAACGCTTCCCGGGCCTGGGCCTGCTCACCGTTACGGAGCTTGGTGGTGATGAAGATTTCCTCGCGCGGAATACCGGACGCGGCGATCGCCGCACCCACGCCGGCCTCGTTCCGGTACGCTGCGGCGGTGTCAATGTGTCGGTAGCCGGCCGCCAGGGCATCCTCGACAATGCGCTGGGTTTCCGCGGGCGGAACCTGGAACACGCCGAAGCCCAGCTGCGGGATGCGCAGGCCGTTGTTGAACGTCACGGTGGGAATGGTGGTTTCGTGTGCGTGGGTCATCATCACTTCTTCCGTTAGGGGATGGGCCTGCACACGATGCTACGCAGGCAGCGAAGTGAAGTCAGCGGATTTTCCACTCCCTGCGATTCCTAGGACTGGGAGTCCTACCTTCGGCGTAGAAAGCCAAGCGCCGGGCACGGCAGAATGGAGCGCATGGGTCAGAGCGCCGAGTTTGGAAAATTCCTGAAAGCCATGCGGTCACGGCTGACGCCGGAGAACGCGGGGCTCGCCTCGGGCTCTGCCGGCAGGCGGGTCCCCGGCCTGCGGCGCGAGGAGATCGCGCGGCTGGCTGACGTTAGCACCGACTACTACACCCGGCTGGAGCAGGGCCGCAACATCCACCCGTCCCGCGCCGTGCTGGATTCCGTGGCCCGGGCGCTGCGCCTGGACCCGAGCGAGCAGGCGCACATGATCGACCTCCTCGAGAACTGCGCGAACACCCAGCGTCCGCAGGCTTCGGCCCAGGGTGTTCGGCCCGCACTGCGCCAACTCCTGGACGCCGTCGGCAATGTTCCCGCCCTGCTGCTGGGCCGCCGCACCGACGTGTTGGCCGGAAACCCCCTGGCTTTCCTGTTGCTCGCCGACTTCCCTGCCCTGCCGGCGGCGGAGCGGAACCTGACCCGGTGGATCATCCTTGATCCGCTCGCGCGCGAGCTTTTCCGGGACTGGCCCGCGGTCGCATCCGAGGCCGCCGGGTCCCTGCGAGTGGACGTCGGCCGGCATCCCAACGATGCCCAGGCCAATCAGCTCGTCGGCGAACTCGCGGTCCACAGCGAGCAATTCCGCCAGTGGTGGGCCGGGCACCGGGTGGCCAGGGGCTCCGCGGGAAGTGTCCGGCTCCACCACCCCGTCGTCGGGGACCTGGAACTGAATTTCGAAGACCTCTCCCTGCGCGACGACCCGGATCAGGTGCTTCGGCTCTATTCAGCAAAACCAGGATCGCCCTCCGCCGATTCGCTCGCGCTGCTCGGCAGCTTTGGCGCCGGGTCAGCAGCAACAGAGGAAAGTCCGCTATCACAGGAAACCCGGGATGCATCCGGCGCCGCCAACACCGGCTGACCCGCTTGCTGACGCTTGCTAGCCTGAAGCTGTGAAATACGAATCCCTGTGGATCGGCATGCTCCTCGGCGCGGCCCTTGGCTTTGCCATCGGAGTTGCCACCGCCGACAAGCCCTTTACCGGGCTGTTGATCGGCGTTGCCGTCGGGGCGCTGGTGGGCCTTGCTGCCCGAAAGGACCCCACCAAGAGGTAGCTGGAGGCCTCCGCGGCGAAAAAGCCCGATGGCTTTGAAACCGGTGGTTCCGCGCTGCCCGTCCGCTTGGCCAACTGGCAAAGTCGGAATACCCTACCTAGCGCGGTGGTTGTGGGGGGAAAGACTGCAGTGCCAACAGACGGACCCGCAGACCTCCGCAGACCCGAAGGACCCTTTATGAGCCCCCAGCTGACTGTCAAACTCCAGCCCGGAACCCCTGCCCCGGACTTCACCCTTCCGGACGCTGCGGGACAGCACGTCTCACTGGCCGACTACCGCGGCAAGAACGTCATTGTGTACTTCTACCCGCAGGCCGCCACGCCGGGCTGCACCACCGAGGCCTGCGACTTCCGTGACAACCTGGCGTCCCTGCAGGGTTCCGGCTATGAGGTGCTCGGCATCTCCCCCGACGCGCCCGAGGCGCTGGCGCACTTCACCGGCGACTTCGCGCTGACCTTCCCGCTGCTGGCCGACGAAGACCACGCCGTGGCGCTGGCCTACGGCGCTTGGGGCGAGAAGCTGGTCGGCGGCGAAGTCACCGACGGGATCGTCCGCTCCACGGTGGTCCTGGACCCCGAGGGCAAGGTCAAGCTGGCGCAGTACCAGGTCAAAGCGCAGGGCCACGTCGCTGCGCTGAGGGACGAGCTGGGCCTCTAAGCTCTCGCGTTGGCCGGGCGCACTGGGTAGGCTCAGTCCAAACAGCGCCGGACAGCGGCCCAACCGAAGGCGGACACCAAGTGGCAACTGGAACCAAGCTGGATCCGTGGGTCCTCAAGACAGCCCCGGGGACCTCCGAGTACACGATGTACCGCGACGAGGAATCTGATCCCCCTGCGCTCGTCTGCCAGGTCGGCTCCACCACACTGAAGTATCACCTCCGGGCCCTCGAAGACCTGCCGCTGTGGCTGATGGAGAAAGTCGATTGGGTGCCATTGGGTGCCGCCGATGAGAACAAAGCGGCAGCCGAGGGAACTGTCGAGGCCTGGGGGCGGCACCCGGACAACCCGGTGGGCGGCTGGTACGGGCTGCGGAAGGGATACCGCGGCCGGTTTGGCATGTACTTGCCGCCCTTGCTGGAAGCGTTGGGCCTGGTGGAGCTCACACATAACAAGCGTAATAACTCCGTCCGAGCCATCATCGCCGACGCCTCGGGACCGGCTATTCCAGCCTAGGCGGGCCCGTCCGCGTTTCGGCAGCGCAGCCGGATCGGCGGCAGCAGTGGCTGCCGGGGCAGTAGGCTTAACGGCATGTCTACCCCCGAAGAATCCGGCACCGCAGGCGAACAGCACGTCCCCGAGCGCCGCAGCGTTACTGTCCGCCGGGCGCCCAAGTATGTGCCATTCCTGGTCCTGGGCGGACTTCTGGGCTTCGGCGTGGCCGCCTTCCTCGCCTACGGACTCCCGGGGGATGAAAGCTACGACGCCAGTGCGGTGTTTGGTTTCTTTATGATTCTCTGCGGCGCGGGCGGCATTATTGCCGGCGGCGTCGCGGCCCTCATCCTGGACCGCCTCAGCGTCCGCCGGGCCGAGCGCGCCGTCGTCGAATCCGTTCCGGACGCCGGGGATCCGCAGGGGCCCTGAACGGGCCGCAGGTCATAATCCGGACGCCGCAAACGTCCTCGCGCACAACGTGAGATAATCGACCAGTGGCACGCGGCGATGGAAAACTTTCTCATGACCTTCTCTCTGGCGAAAAGGGCCCCCAAGACGCATGTGGCGTCTTCGGGGTCTGGGCGCCCGGTGAAGAGGTTGCAAAACTCACCTATTACGGGCTGTATGCGCTACAGCACCGCGGTCAGGAGTCGGCTGGCATAGCCACCAGCGACGGCAACCGGATCAGCGTCTACAAGGACATGGGGCTTGTGTCCCAGGTCTTTGACGAGACCACCCTCAACACCCTGACCGGGCACCTGGCCGTCGGCCACTGCCGCTATTCCACGACCGGCGCGAGCCACTGGGCCAACGCGCAGCCCACCTTGGGCGCGACCGCGACCGGCACCGTGGCTCTGGCCCACAACGGCAACCTGACCAACACCGCCGAGCTCAAAGCCATGATCGCGGACCGCAACGCCGGCCAGCTCACCGGTGAAATGAAACAGGGAAACACCTCCGACACGGCCCTGGTCACTGCCTTGCTGGAGGGCGAAGAGGGTAAGTCGCTCGAACAGACCGCCATGGAGCTGCTGCCCAGGATCAAGGGCGGATTCTGCTTTGTCTTTATGGATGAAGGCACGCTCTACGCGGCCCGCGACACCTATGGAATCCGCCCGCTGGTCCTCGGCCGGCTGGAGCGCGGCTGGGTGGTCGCTTCCGAGCAGTCCGCCCTCGCCACCGTCGGCGCCAGTTTCATCCGCGAAATCGAGCCCGGCGAGTTCATCGCCATTGACGAAGCCGGTGTCCGCTCCGAGCGCTTCGCCGAGGCGACGCCGGCCGGCTGCGTTTTCGAGTACGTCTACCTCGCCCGGCCGGACGCCTCCATTGCAGGCCGTTCCGTGTATGAGTCCCGCGTGGAAATGGGCCGTCAGCTGGCCCGCGAAAACACCCAGGAAGCGGACATCGTCATTCCGGTGCCGGAGTCCGGCACCCCCGCTGCCGTGGGCTACGCCGAGGAATCCGGCATCCCCTTCGCACACGGCTTCGTCAAGAACGCCTACGTGGGCCGGACCTTCATCCAACCCTCACAGACCCTCCGCCAGCTCGGCATCCGGCTCAAACTCAACGCCCTGGAATCCGTGATCCGCGGCAAGCGTGTGGTGGTGGTGGATGACTCGATCGTCCGCGGCAACACCCAACGCGCCATCGTCCGAATGCTCCGCGAAGCCGGTGCCGCCTCCGTCCACGTCAAGATCTCCTCCCCTCCGGTGCAGTGGCCGTGCTTCTACGGCATCGACTTCGCATCCCGGGCTGAGTTGATCGCCAACGGCGCCACCATCGAGGAGATCTGCCAGGCCATCGGCGCCGACTCGCTCGCCTACATCTCCGAAGACGGCATGATTGACGCCACCCGCCAGCCGCGCGAACGCCTGTGCACCGCTTGCTTCACTGGCAAGTACCCGATTGAACTTCCGGGGGCCGACAAGCTGGGCAAGAACCTGCTCGAACGCACCGACCTGGGGGGACTTCCGGCCGCCGGCGCCCCTGCCGGCCCGGCGCCTGCCACCACCGGCCCCACCGCGGTTGCCACCGACGCCGGGTCCGGATTTTCCCCGGACGAGGATCCGGCCGGGAAACCGGGGGCCACCGGCTGCGATCCGGGCCCCGACGCCGAATTCGAAGAACTGCTCACCGATGCCGATCGCATTGATCGTTCCATTGCTGCCGACAAGAAAGAGCCCGTATGACTTCCGCCTCCCCGGCCGCTGAGATGAACGCCGCCCAAAATGCTGTCGGCATCACCTACGCCTCCGCCGGCGTCGACGTCGAAGCGGGCGACCGCGCCGTCGAACTTATGAAGGGCGCCATCAAGGCGACCCATAACTCCTCGGTGATTGGCGGCGTCGGCGGCTTCGCCGGCCTGTACGACGTCTCGAAGCTGCTCAGCTACAAGCGCCCGCTGCTGGCCACCTCCACGGACGGTGTGGGCACCAAGGTTGCGATCGCGCAGGCCATGGACATCCACGACACCATCGGCTTCGACCTGGTTGGTATGGTCGTTGATGACATCGTAGTGGTGGGTGCCGAGCCGTTGTACATGACCGACTACATCGCCTGCGGCAAGGTGGTCCCGGAGCGGATTGCCGACATCGTCCGGGGCATCGCCGCCGCCTGCTCCGTTGCCGGTACCGCCCTGGTGGGCGGCGAAACCGCAGAGCACCCCGGGCTGCTGGGGGAGCACGAGTACGACGTCGCCGGTGCCGCCACAGGTGTTGTTGAAGCCGCCGACCTCCTGGGCCCGGACCGCGTCCGCGCCGGCGACGTCGTGATCGGCATGGCCTCCTCCGGGCTGCACTCGAACGGCTACTCCCTGGTCCGGCGCGTCATCAACCACGCCGGCTGGGCGCTGGACCGCCATGTCTCCGAATTCAGCCGTACCCTGGGCGAGGAACTGCTTGAACCGACCCGCGTCTACGCCGCCGACTGCCTGGACCTGGCCCGCACCTTCCCGGTGAACGGCTCGGCCGCCGGCGCAGCCGTGCACGGCTTCAGCCATGTGACCGGCGGCGGACTTGCCGCCAATCTGGCCCGCGTGCTGCCGCAGGGGCTGCTGGCCACAGTGGACCGCTCCACCTGGCAGCTCCCGGCCATCTTCCGGCTGGTCGCCGAACTGGGCAACGTCCCGCTGGCCGACCTGGAGCGTACGCTGAACCTTGGTGTGGGAATGGTGGCGATCGTCTCACCGGAGGCGGCCGACGCCGCAGTGAACCGCCTCAACGAACGAGGCCTGCCGTCCTGGCTGATGGGCACCGTCGAGGAAAACTCGGACTCGGTCATCAAAACCGGCCCGGACTACGTACAGGGCGCCAAGGGCGTCGACGGCGGCGCCGTCCGGCTGGTCAACGCTTACGCATAAGCCGCCCCGGGTGCTCCCGCACCGCCGGGTAACCGGCGGTACGGGAGCACCCGTGCTTTTTAAACCTCCAGGACGCTGAAAACGCCGCCCTGCGGATCCGCGAGGGTGGCGATGGTGCCGGCTTCCTCGGCCTCGTCCGGTTCGATCAGGACCGTGCCGCCGGCCGCGACGGCCGCCGCAACGGCTTCCGCGACGCTGGACACGCCGAAGTACACCTGCCACCCCGGCTTGAGCGTACCCACGGCGTCCGCCGGGACCCCGGCGACCCCGGCCACTTCCGCGCCGTTGACCATCAGTGTGGTGTATCTGCCGCCGTCGTCTTGCGGATACTCCGTCACGTCGTGCCCAAACAGCTGTTGGAAGAACCCGACGGCGGTCTGCGGCTCGGGCGTCAGCAGTTCGGCCCAGGCCAGGGAGCCGGGCTCCCCGCTAAGGGCAGCGCCGATGTGGCTTCCGGCTTGCCAGGCACCGGTGGTGCCGCCTCCAGGCGGGGCGAAAAGGACCAACACTCCGGTGCCGCCCACCGGCTCCGGCCCAAACTCAAGGCGTCCGCCGGCGTCGACCAGCCCGGCAGCGAGGTCACCGGCGTCGGAAGACGCAAAGTGCACGTTCCACTGCCCCGGCACCCCGGCGCTCCGCTGCTGCGGATTCTGCGGCGCTAGCACTGCCACCAGGTCATCGCCCAGGAAGGCCTGGGCGCAGCTGCTCCCGTCCGGGGCCGGCAGATCGTTGTAGTGCCAGCCGAAGACCGCGGCGTAGAACGCCTTGGCAGACTCAACGTCGCTGCTCTGCAGGTCCGTCCGGCAGATCTCGCCGTCGGTGTACTCCGTATGGGTGGTCATAATATTCCTTCCGGAACAGAGTGCAGAAAACCCGCCGGTCGCTCCCGTACTGGGGGCGGCCGGCGGGCCTGAAATCGTGTGGTCGGCAATCCGCAATCGGAGGAGCATGCCGGAAGGAAGTTTCGACTAACCTATCCGACGGGAATCTACCTCGTCGTCGTCCTCTTCCACATCGTCCGCGTACTTATCCACGTAGGCCGAATAGTCCGGCTCCACTGGCTCAGCCGAGAATCGACTCGGTGCACGAACTTCAGAGCTCTTGAGCTCACGCTGAAGGGCAGTGTAGTCAGTGTTCGGGGAGTAGTACTTGATGTCCCGAGCCTGCTTGGTAGCTTTTGCCTTTTGACGGCCGCGCCCCATGGCGTGACCCCCTTTTTGTACTCGGACCGGAGGTGGTCACCATTGGCGTTAGTGAGGCCCCGGAATGTTTGGTCAATTTGTCGTACACCTAGATTACATGCTTTCAGCGGTAACTGCTCCCCGCGGCAACAGCCGTGGACAGTGTGGCGTGCGCCGCCACCCCTATCGGTCACCCGGCGGCATGCAGCCGGGCCAACATCTTAGATAGAGTTCCGTTGTGGGCTCCCGGAAACGGTCCCCTCCGCCGGACGTCCGGCCCCGGCAAAAACGCACGAAAGTGGTGAATTCTCAGTGACCGAAGAGAACGAAAGGCCCGGGGACGCCGGCACACCCGGGGTTCGCCCGGCCGGTGGATCCGGCGAGCGGCCGGTCCCCCCGAGGCCCTCGTCGCCGCCTACCTCCGGCACACCGGTCGTGCCGCCAGCGGCGCCGCTCCCGCCCCCCGTCCGCCCGTCCGTTCCGCCGGTTAACCGGCCCGACGCCGGGGAAGCCGGCGCGGGCGCGCCTCGAGGTGCCGGGGAAGCCGGCGCGGGTGCGCCTCGAGGGGCCGGGGAAGCCGCGGGAACAGCCGGCACAACCCTCGCAGGGGCAGGGAAGGCCGCCGCGAAGAACGCCAGGCGGCTTGGCGGGTGGGTTCGCCGGCAGCGTCCCGCCAGGATCGGCGCAGCCGCGGCCGCAGTCGTCCTTGCGGGCGCGCTGATCTGGTGGCTGACGTCGTTGGGCGGCGGCACCCAGCAGCCCGCTGCGGATGCCTCGCCCGCTGCCAGCGCCCCGTCGGCGCCGGCAAGCCGTGGGCCGCTCCCGCTGGAGGGTGTAGGCCCGTTGGATTTCCAGCTTGGAGACTGCTTCAAGGATTTCGACCCGGAAGCTCAGACGTCAACGGTCGTCGAGTGCAGCTCCGGCCACTCCGCCCAGCTGGTCGCCGTCGCGCGCTACGCTGACGCGGACTCCTACCCGGGACGGGACGCGCTCAAGCAAAAGGCCCTGGACACCTGCAAAACCGCATCGCTGGCGCCGAAGGAGTCCGACTATCTGCTCGGTTACAGGCTCGCGTACCCGAGCTCCACTAGCTGGGACAAAGGCGACCGTCGTGTGGACTGCTACGTGGCCATAGAGTCCGGGAACACCATCATGGAATCGCTGATTCCCTAGCGGCACCCCGGTCCGCCGGGATTTTTTGGCCCTCACACGAACTGCCAGCCGGAGAAAGGTCCGGCTGGCAGTTGGTGCTTACGGCCGCGCTAGAGGCGGTGGGGCGCTATTCTTTCCGGCGGACGGAGAGACCGTGGCCGGTGGCGGCGCCGCCGTCGGGCCGGTCCGACGCTTCGGCACCGCCCGTGGTGAGCTGGGTCAGGTCCGGGGCGGTATCCACCAGAACGGTGTCACCGTCCGTGATCTCGCCGGCCAGGATGGCTTTGGCGAGCCGGTCGCCGATTTCGCGCTGCACCAGGCGGCGAAGGGGGCGGGCACCATAGGCCGGGTCGAAGCCGGTGACGGCGAGCCAGGCCCTGGCGCCTTCGGTCACTTCCAGGTTGAGGCGGCGGCCCTTGAGCCGTTCGCCGAGTTCCTTGACCTGCAGTTCCACGATCCGGGACAGCTCCTCGACGCTGAGCGGATCGAACAGCACCACCTCGTCGAGCCGGTTCAGGAACTCGGGCTTGAAGGAGGCGTGCACGGTGGCCATCACGGCCTCGCGCTTGGCGTTCGCGTCCAGGGTGGGGTCCACCAGGAACTGGCTGCCCAGGTTGGAGGTCAGCACCAGGATCACGTTCCGGAAGTCCACGGTGCGCCCCTGGCCGTCGGTGAGGCGGCCGTCGTCGAGCACCTGCAGCAGGATGTCGAACACTTCCGGGTGGGCCTTCTCCACCTCATCGAGCAGGAGCACCGAGTAGGGCCGGCGGCGGACGGCCTCGGTCAGCTGTCCGCCCTCCTCGTAGCCAACGTAGCCGGGAGGCGCTCCGACGAGGCGCGCGACGGAATGCTTCTCCGAGTATTCGGACATGTCGATCCGCACCATGGCGCGTTCGTCGTCGAAGAGGAAGTCGGCCAGGGCTTTTGCCAGCTCGGTCTTGCCGACGCCGGTGGGGCCCAGGAACAGGAAGGAACCGGTGGGCCTGTTCGGGTCGCTGATCCCCGCGCGGGCGCGGCGGACGGCGTCGGAGACCGCGGTGACGGCCTTGGCCTGGCCAATCAGCCGCTCGCCCAGGACGTGCTCCATGTCCAGCAGTTTCTGGCTCTCGCCCTGCAACATACGTCCGGCCGGGATGCCCGTCCAAGCGGAGATGACCTCGGCGATGTCATCGGCGGTCACCTCTTCGGCAACCATAAGGTCATGCTTGGCACCACCGCCGGCCACCCGGGCCGACTCGGCCTCGGCAGCTTCGTTGAGTTCACGCTCCAGGGCGGGAAGTTCACCATAAAGGATCCGGGAAGCGGCTTCGAGGTCGCCTTCGCGCTGGTACTTTTCGGCCGCGGAGCGCAGTTCGTCAATCCTGGCCTTAAGATCGCCGACCCGGTTCAGGCCCGCCTTCTCCGCCTCCCAGCGGGCGTTGAGCCCGGCGAGCATTTCCTTTTTGTCAGCCATGTCCGCCCGGATGGCGGCAAGCCGCTCCACGGACGCGGGATCAGTCTCCTTGGCCAGGGCCAACTCCTCCATGGTCAGGCGGTCCACCGACCGTCGCAGCTGGTCGATCTCCTCCGGGGCGGAATCGATTTCCATCCGCAGCCGGGACGCGGCCTCGTCCACGAGGTCGATCGCCTTGTCCGGCAGCTGCCGCCCGGAGATGTAGCGGTTGGAGAGCGTGGCAGCAGCGACGAGGGCGGAGTCGGCGATGGCGACCTTGTGGTGGGCCTCGTAGCGTTCCTTGAGCCCGCGCAGGATGCCGATGGTGTCCTCCACACTGGGCTCCCCGACGAAGACCTGCTGGAAGCGGCGTTCCAGCGCGGGGTCCTTTTCGATGTTTTCGCGGTACTCGTCCAGCGTGGTCGCGCCGATCAGCCGGAGCTCACCCCGCGCGAGCATGGGCTTGAGCATGTTCCCGGCGTCCATGGAGCTATCCCCGGAGGCGCCGGCGCCCACCACGGTGTGGATCTCGTCAATGAACGTGACGATCTGGCCGTCGGATCCCTTGATCTCCTCCAGGACTGCTTTGAGCCGTTCTTCGAATTCGCCGCGGTACTTGGCGCCGGCCACCATGGAGGCGAGGTCCAAGGCGATCAGGGTCTTGCCGCGCAGGCTTTCGGGGACGTCGCCGGCGACGATCCGCTGGGCGAGACCTTCGACGACGGCGGTCTTGCCGACGCCGGGCTCGCCGATGATGACCGGGTTGTTTTTGGTCCGGCGGCTCAGCACCTGGATGATACGCCGGATCTCTGCGTCGCGGCCAATGACAGGGTCCAGCTTGCCGGAGCGGGCAATCGCCGTAAGGTCGGTACCGTACTTCTCCAGCGCCTGGAAGGTGTTTTCGGGGTCGGCGCTGTCCACCTTCCGGTCGCCGCGGACACCCGGCAGTGCGGCGAGCAGGGCCTCGTGCGAGGCGCCGGCGTCGCGCATCAGCTTGCCGACGGCGTCACTTCCGGAGGCGAGCCCCAGCAGGAGGTGTTCGGTGGAGACAAAGGAGTCGCCCAGCCGCTCGGCCTCGTTCTGGGCGTTCTTGATTGCCTGCAGCGCGGTGCGGGACAACTGCGGCTGCTGCACCGAACCGCCGGAGGTGGACGGCAGCGCTTTGATGGCGGAGCTGGCCTGGACACTGACCGAATCCGGGTCCGTGCCCGTTGCGCGCAGGAGTGCAACAGCGACCCCCTCGCGCTGGTCCATCAGCGCCTTCAGCAGGTGGGCGGGTTCGAGCTGGGGATTGCCCGCCGTCGAGGCGTTCATGGCGGCTGCCGCAAGAGCCTCCTGGCTCTTGGTGGTGAATTTCGCGTCCAAAGAGAGCTCCTTCCGGGAAAAATGCTGATATTAAAGTTGAGTCTACTCCGCTCAACTTTGTGCGCAGTCCCTTTGGCTCCATGTTTGCCGACGGCGAAACTGCTGTCTAGGGCCAGAGTCCCCCCGGAGCGGCGCACCCCCTTGGGACATGCCCTTTCCAGCGCCGCACCAATGGACATGTTCCCAATATGCCCCCCCTCCGGGCCCGGGGCTGGACATGCCCCCCGGGGATCGGACGCGGAGATCGGGCATGTCCACTGGCGCACGGGTACGGGCCTGACCCAGGTCGCGGAGTAAAGTTCAGTCCGCAACCCAAGTGTGGACATGTCCCACGGAATGGGCACGCGGGAGTGGACATGTCCCACCTACCGCCGCACCCATGGACATAATGCAACATGCCCACAGGCTGGCCAGAGGAGTGGACATGTCCCCCAACGGGTCTAGCTCACCTCAATGATGCGCGCGGGCGCGGCGCTTGCCGCGGCCCTGTTCGCGCCGCCGCCGGACCGGCGTCGTGGTCCGGCAGCGCGAACAGGACGCCCCCGCAGCGGGATCTAGGCGAGCCGCGCTTCCTTGACCAGCTCGGCGCAACGCTCCCCGATCATCATGGTGGTGATGTTGGGGTTCACCGTGGTCAGTTCCGGCATCACCGAGGCATCGGCCACCCGCAGGCCGGTGACGCCTTTGACCCGAAGCTCCGGATCCAGCGGCGAGAGGACATCGTCCACGGCACCCATCCGGACCGTGCCCGCCGGGTGGTAGACGGTGTTGTGTGTTTTGCGGATGTAATCGGTGATCTCCGCGTCGCTCTGGATCGCTTCGCCAGGGTAGAGCTCCCGGCCGGCCCACTCCGCCATTTCCGGGAGCGCCACAATCTCGCGGGCCTTGCGGATTCCGGCTACCATCACCCGCATGTCGTGCGGGTCGGTGAAGTAACGCGGATCCACCCTCGGCTTGTCCCGGTAGTCGCTGCTGCGCAGCTTAACGGTGCCGCGGGACCGTGCATGGGTGACGTTAGGTGTCAGGCAAAAGCCGTTTTCCGTCGTCGGGAATCCCTGGCGCAGGGTGTGCATGTCGAACGGTACGGAGCCGTAGTGGAACATCAGGTCCGGGCGGTCCAGCCCTTCCTCCGTGGCGGCGAAGATCCCGATTTCCCACCACTGGGTGGACGTCTCCGGCATGGGCTGCTTGGCTTCCCACTGGATGACACCTTCCGGGTGGTCCTGCAGGTGCTCGCCGACGCCGGGGGAATCCACGCGGACCTCGATGCCGAATTCTTCCAACTGCGCGGCCGGCCCGATCCCGGAGAGCATCAGGAGCTTCGGGGAGTCAATCGCCCCCGCGGAGAGGATCACTTCCGCGTGCGCCGTCAGCGTTTGGGTCTTGCCGAAACTGTTATCCACCACGTCGACGCCGGTGCACCGGTTATCGGCGTCGAAGTTCAATTTGCGGGCCCGGAGGTCGGTCAGCAGCGTGAAGTTTTTACGATCCATGATCGGGTGGACATACGACACCGACGACGATGCGCGGGTGCCGTCGGCTTGCCGGTTGATCTGGAAGAAGTTCGCCCCGTTGATGACTGTTTCGCCGGAGTTGAACCGCACCTGAGGAAGACCAGACTTTTCGCAGGCCGCCAGCAGTGCCTTGCCGCTGGGGTCCGAGGGCGGGACGTTCATCAGGTGCACCGGGCCGCTGTCGCCGTGGTGCTGACCTTCAGCTCCGGCATCCTCGTTGGTTTCGAGCTTTTTGTAGAGCCGGTACGCCATCTCGGCGTTCCAGCCGGCGGCGCCGAATTTCTGCTCCCACTCGTCAATGTCCTCCCGGGGCGCCCAGAATGCGATGCAGGAGTTGTGGCTGGAACAGCCGCCCATGACCTTGGCGCGGGCGTGGCGCATAAAGGAGTTGCCGTTTTCCTGCTCCTCGATGGGGTAGTCCCAGTCGTAGCCGGATTCCAGCAGTTCCATCCAACGGTCCAGCCGGAGGATCACGTCGTTGCCGCGGTCATCCGGCCCGGCTTCCACGAGGGCAACCTGCACCGCGGGGTCCTCGCTGAGGCGCGATGCCACGGCGGCCCCGGCGGAGCCGCCGCCGATCACAAGGTAGTCGAATTCGGTGTTGTTCAGATCCGTCATGTGCTACTTCCCCCCGTTGTGGTCAGCGAACCAGCCGGTGACCTGCGGATCGGTGTTGTGATAGACATGTTTGGACTCTTGGTACTCCGCCAGGCCGGTGGGGCCAAGCTCGCGGCCCACGCCGGACTGGCCGAAGCCGCCCCACTCCGCCTGCGGCAGGTAGGGGTGGAAGTCGTTGATCCAGATGGTGCCATGCCTCAGCTTGCGTGCCACCCGCTGGCTTTTTCCGGCATCCTGGGACCAGACCGCGCCGGCGAGTCCGTAGTCGGTGTCGTTGCCAAGCCTGATGGCCTCGGCTTCGCTGCTGAACGTCTCCACGGTGACGACCGGGCCAAAAGCCTCATCGCGCAGCACCGACATCCCGCTGGTAACCTGGTCCAAAATGGTGGGCAGGTAGTAGAAACCCTTGGCAAGGTCGCCCTCGCCCCACTTTCCGCCGCACCGCAGCCGTGCGCCTTCGGCGATGCCCTTGTCCACGTAGGCGGTGACTTTGTCCCGGTGGGCAGCGGAGATCAGCGCCCCGGTTTCAGCCTCGGGGTCGAAGGGTCCGCCGAGGCGGATCTGGCCGGCACGGCGAACGAGTTCATCCACAAAGCGCTCCGCGATCGATTCTTCAACGATCAGGCGGGCACCGGCAGAGCAGACCTGGCCGGAATGCACAAAAGCGGCGTTCAGGGCGTTGTCCAGCGCTGCGTCGAAATCGGCGTCGGCAAAAATAATGTTCGGGTTCTTGCCGCCGAGTTCGAGCGCTACCTTTTTTACCGTCGCGGCCGCCGAAGCAGCAATGGTCTTGCCTGTTTCCAAACCGCCGGTAAAGGAGACCATGTCCACATCCGGGCTTCCGGTCAGGACCGGTCCGACGACGCCGCCCGCTCCAAGGACCAGGTTCGCGACACCGTTTGGGAGTCCCAGTTCGTCCAGGACGTCCACCATCAGAATGGCGGTGTGCGGCGTTAGTTCGCTCGGCTTGAGGATGAAGCTGCAACCGGCGGCCAGCGCTGGCGCAATCTTCCACGCTGCCTGCAGGAGCGGGTAGTTCCACGGAGCGATCAAGGCGCACACACCCACCGGCTCGTACTCGATCCGGCTGATCACCGAGCTGGTGCCGGCGTCGACTACCCGGCCGGAGTCCTGCCCGGAGAGCTTGCCGAAGTATTCGAAGCAGTTGGCGATGTCGTCGATGTCGATTTCACTTTCCACCAGGCGTTTGCCGGTGTCCAGTGTTTCGGCGCGGGCAAATTCTGCCTTCCGCTCACGCAGCCGGGCGGCGACACGGAGCAGGAACGACCCGCGCTCCAGCGCCGAGGTACCAGCCCATTCGCCGCCGTCGAACGACTTCCGCGCGGACGCGATCGCCCGGACCGCGTCCGCAGCAGCAGCTTCGGACACAACGCCGACGACTTCGCCGTCCGCCGGGCACCGGATCTCCCGGGTGTCACCGTCGGCTGCTGCCGTCCACGTACCGTCGATGAATAGCGTTTCCGCGCTCATTTGTTTTCCTCCTGGGGTTCGAAATCGGCTTCCCAATTATCTTTTGCTGCGTGTTCCTCGATCAGGACCGTATTGCCGGGCTCGGCACGGTTTGAATGGAGGAACTGCAGATGTTGCTCGTAGTGGTCCAGCACATCGGTGATGACCTGCTCTTTGGTGTAACCCATCAGGTCGTACCCGTGGCTGCCTTCCAGGGCAAAGACTTCCATCCGGTAGTAGTGGTCGCCGGAGCCGGTGCTGCGGGTGGCGTAGGACGGCGTCTCGTACTGCACCGGGTAGACCTGGTACTTGAAGGCCCGCTCGTCGCCCATAGCAACCGCCAGGTCCACACTGTTGATCCTGATCGTGTCGACCTCCGTCACGGAGACCTCGGCCCCGGCACCCTGGGAGACAAGCTCGGCACTGACTTCGCGCAGGGCCGGGAGGGCCACTGTCTCCACGAAGCGGTTGGCCTGCCGTCGTCCCGGGTAGCTCATGGCCCGGGTCAGCCGCTGGCGCCAGTTCAGACCGTCGCGGTGTTCGACGCCGGCCCGGCCGGCAATCATGCCGGGCAGGCTGGCCCGGAAACTGTCCGTCAGGGATGCTTCCACACGCAGGGCCTTGAACAGCCCCAGCATAATGAACACCAGCAGCAGCGACAGTGGCAGTCCCATAATGATGGTGGCGTTCTGCAACGTGGTCACACCTCCGACCATCAGCATGGCCAGGGTCAGCAGGCCGGTGACAACTGCCCAGAAGACGCGCATCCACTTGGGACCGTCGGAGTCGGCGTCCTTGAGGTGTGAGGTGAAGTTGGACATCACCAGTGCGCCGGAGTCCGCGGAAGTCACATAGAAGAGCAGCCCGGTGAAGGTGGCCACCGCCGCGCTGATAGGCACTGCCGGGAATTCGGCGAGCAGGCTGTAGAAGCCCCGTTCCGGGTTGTTCATCGCGATCTCGCCGAACGCGGCATTACCGCCCATGATGAGGTCCAGGCTGGAGTTTCCGAAGATGGAGATCCACAGCAGAATAAACAGGAACGGCACGGTCATGGTGCCCACGACGAACTGGCGGATCGTGCGCCCGCGCGAGATCCGGGCGAGGAAGAGTCCCACAAACGGCGCCCAGGCGATCCACCAGGCCCAGAAGAACAAGGTCCAGGCGTTCAGCCAGTCCGTGGGGCGGTCGTAGGCGAAGGTATCCAGGGTCATGCCCGGGAAACGGCTGATCACGTCGCCGATGTTCTGCACGATGCCGTCCATCAGGAAACTCGTTTTGCCGGTGACCAGCACAAAGAGCATCAGGCCGACGGCGAGGATCACGTTCAGCTCTGACATCCGTCGGATGCCCTTCTCCACACCGGAAACCACGGATACCGTCGCCATCACCACGGACAGGGCTATCAGGCCGATCTGGACGCCGAGGTTTTCCGGGACACCGAACATAAAGGTGAGGCCGTAGTTGAGCTGGACCACGCCGATCCCCAGCGAGGTCGCGATGCCGAAGATCGTACCCAACAGCGCTGCGATGTCCACTGCATGGCCGATGGGACCCTCGATCTTCTTTCCGAAGATCGGGTACAGGGCTGACCGGATGCTCAGCGGGAGGTTGTGCCGGTAGGCAAAGTAGCCCAGCGCCAAACCCATTAGTGCGTAGAGGGCCCAGCCGGTGATGCCGTAGTGGAACAAGGTCCAGACCAGGGCCTGTCGGGCGGCATCAGCGGTACTGCCTTCACCCGTTGGCGGTGCAAGGTACTGGCTGACCGGCTCGGAGACCGAGAAAAACATCAGGTCGATACCGATCCCGGCGGCAAAGAGCATCGCGGCCCAGGTAAACATTCCGAACTGGGGCTTGGAATGATCAGGCCCCAACTTGGTTTTGCCCACCTTGGACATTGCGATGATCACAACAAACACCACAGCGGCGGTGACGATCAGGAAGTAGTACCACCCCATATTGGTCGATACCCACCCGACCAACGAGCCGATCACGGCTTCGGCGTTGTCCTTGGCAAGGATGGCCCAGAGTGCAATGGCAAGAACGCCAATGGCGGAACCAAAAAATACTGTTTTGTTGACCCGGGTCCGGCGTTCCGGAGGGGTGGCGCTGGCGGCGCCGGGCGGAGGATTTTCAGGAGTCCCGGACAAGTCCGTACTCGGCGGTGCTGGCTGGCTCATTGGGGGCCCATTTCAGTTTTCACGCTGCGGTGCGGACGCAGATTCCGCAGCTGTTACTGGTACCGGCGGGGCCTTGCTGGCGTGCGAGACCCGGACGGCGTGCGTCCGGCTGGGTGTCTTTTCGAGTTGTGCGCGGCTTTCGACGCTATCAAGTCACCAACACTCTCCCCCAAACAAGTGAGCCCGGTCACTGTCTCATAGCACACTATCCCATCGGCGAATTCTGAGCTCCCCGCGGGCAAGGCGGCCGGGCAGCGGCTCCGGGCGGGGCGGCGGACGAGACCGGTGAACGTGAGCCAGGGGGCGCCACCGTCGCGCTGTGCGTCCGCTGTCGCGGTGGCCGTTGCGGTGGCGGCCAATCGTGCAGATGACGACGGCGGGGCTGCTGCGGACGCGGCCGGCTCCCCCAAGGAACCGGCCGCGGCGCCGCACTTCACTCCATCAACGATTCTGTCACGAATATGACAAATCTGTCACGCTTCGTGCTTCGCCGTCCGCCGTCGGTATCCTGTGAACCATGGATGAGAACGCGCAAGGCCCGCACGACACCCACCGCCGGCTGTTCCTGGACAAGGCCGATCCGGCCGCCTGGCGCGCGCTCAACGGACTCGGGCTCAAGGCCAAGGAGTCGGCCGACGCGGCTGGACTGGAGCGCGGGCTCATTGAGTTGCTCAACGTCCGCGTCTCACAGATCAATGGCTGCGCTTTTTGCCTCGACCTGCACGTCCGCGATGCCTTGGCCAATGGCGAATCCTCGCAACGCATCGCCGTCCTTCCGGCGTGGCGCGATACCGGGATCTTCAACGACAAAGAACGCGCCGCCCTGGCCCTCGCCGAAACCATTACGAACATTTCCGACGCCGGGACCCGTGAGCAGGCCGGCGCAGCGGCCCGGAAACACCTGTCCGACGATGAATTCGCCGCCGTCAGCTGGCTCGCGATCACGATGAATGCCTTCAACCGCGTCTCCATCGTCAGCGGCCACCCGGTGAGGCCCGCATCCGACTAACGTGCGGTGGCTAAGCCGCCGCGGCCGGCCCGAGCGCGTCCGGCCCGGCCGCGGTTAGACCGGGTAAATCGCGACGGCGGCGGCCTTGATCACAAAGTAGGCCACGGCCCCCGGGACCAGGCCCAGGTCCGCCGAGGCCGCCGGGGTGATGTCCGCGGCGAGCCCGCCGGCACGGACCCGGATCTGGTCCCCGTGCGGTTCGAGTTCAGTGACCACCACCGGAAACGCGTTTCGCGGGCTGCCGTGCGGTAGCTCCGGAAAGACCGAAACTGCCGACGGGGCGAATGCAGCCACCCCGGCGCTGCCGGCGCCGCGGCCGCCGACACGGCCGGCGTCGTCAGTCCCGCCGTCTTCGGCGTCATCATGTTGGCCTGCGATTTCCAGCCCCTCGGGCGTCCGCAGGCCCGCCGCCGTGATCGTGCCGGCGAGCAGGTTCAGCCCGCTGAGGCCGGCCGCGAAGCTGCTGCGCGGACGCTGGAGCACCGCGCGGGTGGGCCCGTCCTCGCTGACCCTGCCATCCTCCAGGACGATCACGCGGTCCGCGAGGATCAGGGCGTCCAGGACGTCGTGGGTGACGATGATGGCCCGGCGCCCGGCCAGCACACGCTTGAGGAGCCGCCGCAGCAGTGGTGCGGCGTGAATATCCAGGGCCGCCATCGGTTCGTCCATTAACAGCAGCTCCGGCCCGGCCGCCAGCGCCCTGGCCACGGCGACCCGTTGGGCCTGCCCGCCAGAGAGCTGCCCGGGGCGACGGTCGGCGAGCTCGGCGGCCCCCACTTCCTGCAGCCAGTGCCGCGCCGTTCTTCTGGCCTGCCCCGGCGAAGCGCCTGCACTGCGGGGGCCGAAAGCGACGTTGTCCAGGGCACTCAAGTGCGGAAACAGCAGGGCGTCCTGCGCCAGCAGGGCGGTCCCCCGGCGGTGCGGTGCCGTCCAGACCGAGGCCTTGGCGTCGAGGTCAAAAAGTTGCTGCCCGCCGAGGGAGGCGCTGCCAGTATCCGGGCGGAGCAGGCCGGCGATCACGGCCAGCAGCGTGGATTTACCGGCGCCGTTGGGACCGAGAATCGCCACAGTTTCCCCTGCCCCAACGCTGAGCGAGACCTTGAAATCCCGGGCAGCCACCGTTGCCTCAAGCCGGAAGGTCACCGTGCAGTCCCCGCCGGAGTCTGGACGGCGCGGGGACGCCGGTATGAGAGCCCGACGACGATCACGGCCACCGCAACGAGGACCATGGACAGGGCAACGGCGGCGTCGGCGTCGGTTTCCCGCTGCAGGTAGATTTCCAGCGGCAGGGTGCGGGTGACGCCCTGCAGGCTGCCGGCGAACGTCAGGGTGGCACCGAACTCGCCCAGACTTCGGGCGAAGGACAGCACCGCTCCGGAGGCAAGTCCGGGCAGCACCAGCGGCATGGTGACGCGGCGCAGGACGGTACCGGGGCTGGCGCCCAGGGTGGCAGCGACCGCCTCGTACCTGGTTCCGGCGCTGCGCAGTGCACCTTCCAGGCTGACTACCAGGAAGGGCAGCGCCACAAACGTCTGGGCCAGAATCACGGCCGCAGTGGAAAAGGCGATCTGGATCCCGGCGAGCTCCAGGCTCCTTCCCAAAAGACCCTGGCGGCCGAAGGTGTAGAGCAGCGCAATCCCGCCTACCACCGGCGGTAGCACCAAGGGCAGCAGCACAAAGGCGCGGAGCAGGCGCTGGCCGGGAAAATCGCCCCGCGCCAGGACCAGCGCCAGCGGGACACCGAAGACAATGCACAGGGCAGTGCTCGCGGCTGCGGTCCGCAGGCTTAACCCCAGCGCCGTCAGCGATGCCTCGGAGGTAACCAAGGGGATGAACTGAGCCCAGTTAACCCGGGCAGCCATGGCCGCGAGGGGCAAGAGGACCAACAGGGCACCCGCCGCCGCGGCGGCAAAAATCCATGCGGGCATCCCGCTGAAGCCGGACGGCTGCCGCACTGCGCTTCCCCGGCCTGCAGGGCGGGCACCGGCAGGGCTGGTGGGGCGGGCCATCACGGCTGCGGGGCCCCGAAGCCGGCGTCGGCGAGGACCTTCTGGCCTTCGACGCCGGTCACAAAGGCAATGAATTCGGCCGCCAGTTCCTGGTTCCGACTCGCAGCAACGGTAGCTACCGGATAGGTATTGACCGCTTCCCGGGCGGCGGCAAAATCGATGCCCTGCACCTTGCCCCCCGCCGCCCTGACGTCGGTAACGTACACCAGCCCGGCGTCAGCCTGGCCCGAGCTGACCTTGCCCAGCACATCGGTGACGGACGATTCCTCGCTGACCGGCCGCAGCGCCACGCCGGCGACCCTTTCAACCGTCTTCGCGGCGGCGCCGCACGGAACCTGGGCGGCGCAGATGACCAGCTTCACGCCGGGCCGGGCGAGATCCTCCAAGGAATCGACGGCCGCCGGATTCGACGGCGGCACGGCGATGGTGAGGATGTTGCTGGCGAAGTTCCGGGAAGCCCCGGCCAGAAGCGATGCGTCGGCAAGTTTGGCCATGTTAGCGGTGTCCGCGGAGGCGAAAACATCCGCTGGCGCACCCTGGCTGATCTGGGTGGCGAGGTCGGACGAACCGGCGAAGCTGAGTCTGACGGCGGTGCCGGGATGGCTGGCCTCGAAGTCGGCAGCAAGTGAGGTAAACGTTGGCTTCAGGGATGCCGCGGCGAAGACGGTCAGGGTCCTGTTCGCGTCCCCGCCGGACCCTGACCCGGCAGCGGCGCAGCCCGAAAGGCCGGCCGCCAGCACCCCGGCCGTGATCACCGCAACGGCATACCGCAGGACAACAGTCCGCCGTGCCGCCAGGCCCGGAGTCGGGCCCCGCCTCATACGGCGCCCTTACCGCGCGGCGTCTCCAGGATCACCGTGGTGGCCTTCACAACGGCAGTGGCGACAGAGCCAAGTTCCAGCCCCAGTTCGTGCACAGCTTCGCTGCTCATCAGCGAAACCACGCGGAACGGCCCGCACTGCAGTTCCACCTGGGCCATAACGGTGTCGGCGGTGATTGCTGTGACGAGGCCAACGAAGCGGTTGCGGGCCGAGCTGCCCGCTCTGGCCGGGTCATCGGGAAGCTGGGCCTGCTCCCGGGCGAGCCGCGCGAGTTCCAGCCCGTCCACGGCGTGGCGCCCGGCGTCGTCCTTGTGCGGGGTCAGGCTTCCGTTTTCGGTCCAGCGCCGGATGGTGTCATCACTGACACCCAGCAGCCGGGCCGCCTCGGAAACGCGAATATTAGGCATAGGGCTACTCTAGCCCGCGTTTGCGGATCTTCAGTTGGTATTTGGGCGCAAAATCGAAAACCCAGACTGACGCCCGGCAGGTTCTTCGAAGCCGGGCCCCATAGCTTGGGCGCTGTTGTTGGGCCTAAAATCTTTGCGAGGGGTGGAGCCTCGGTCGTCCAAGGAGCAGCGCCATGAAATGGGTCAGGCCGGAGAACCCGGACTACGACGAAACACGCAAACTTTTCAACGCGATGATCGATCGGCGCCAGGCCGTCATCGCCCAATGTGCGGACCCGGGCGAGGTGGCCGAGGCTTTGCAGTACGCCAAGGACAACAGCCTGGCCGTTGCCGTCCGGGCTGGCATTCCGTTGCCGGTATGTCAACCAATGACGACGGTTTGGTAGTCGACGTCCGGCCGATGAGGTCAATCTCGGTGGACCCGGACAACAAGACGGTGACGGTGGGAGCCGGCGTGACGTGGGGAGAGTTCGACCGGGCCACGCAGGAACACGGCCTCGCCTGCACCGGCGGGCGGGCTTCCACCACCGGCGTCGCGGGATTCACACTGGGCGGCGGTTCGGGGTGGCTCGAGCGCTCCTACGGCTTCGCCTGCGACAACCTGCTTTCCGTCAAGCTCGTGACAGCCTCCGCAGAGCGGGTGACTGCCAGCGCCCAGGAGAACCCCGAGCTGTTCTGGGCCCTCCACGGCGGCGGAGGCAATTTCGGCATCGCCACCGAGTTCACGTTCCGCCTGCACCACCTTGGTCCTGGGGTTCAGGCGGGCCTGATGCTCTGGCCCGGCGATGCCTCGACCGAGATCAGCCGCGCCTACCGCGAACTTTGCCTTGCCGCCCCCGACGCCGTGGGCACTGCCCTGGTGTTCCTGACGGCACCGCCGGAACCGTTCGTTCCAGCCGGGATGGTGGGGAAACAAGGAGTCGGGATCGCCTATCTTTATGCGGGAGACCCCGCTGACGGTGCTGAACACGCTGCGCCGTTCCGGGAGTTGGGCCCGGCAGTGGATCTGGTCAGCGAAATGAACTATGCCGATTTCCAGTGCATGATCGACGACCCGCCAAACCTGTACAACTACTGGAGCGCCGATTACCACAACGAGTTGCCGGACACCGCCCTGGACGTGCTCGTGGAGTCAGCGCAGAACCTGCCCGGCCCCCACTCCCAACTTCTGGTTGCCAGCTGGGGCGGGGCGGTGGCGGGGCCGGCGGCTGCCCAGACACCGCTGCAGAACCGCAACGCCAGGTGGGTCTCGCACCCGTTCGGGCTGGAGGAAACACCGGAAGGCGGCCAGGTGGCCAAGGCCTGGGTGAAGAAGTTCCGCCAGGACATCTCCCCCTATGCCACGGGCGGCGTCTGGCTGAACTTCGTCGGCGACGAAGGCCAGGACCGGGTCCGGGCAGCCTTCGGCGAGGAGAACTACAACCGGCTGGCCCAGGTGAAACTGGAGTTCGATCCGGAGAACACGTTTCGCGGCAACCAGAACATCCGGCCCGCCGCTACCTGATTGCCCGGCCGGTCCCCCGGCCTGCACCCTCCGGCTGTGAGACGGTTGGTAAGTAAGATGACCATCCGAGAGTGGGAGAGAAAAACAGCATGGGCAGTCCGGAACAGACAACCCCCTGGAGCGACAGCCTGGGCCGCGCCAGCATCAGGACCGCACAGGTCCTCCTGCTGCTGGTCCTTTCAGTGGTGGTGGTCTATGCCCTGATCCAGGTGCGCCTCGTGGTGATTCCCGCGCTGCTGGCCCTGATCCTCGCCGCCGCGATCGCACCCTTCGTCCACTGGCTGCGCCGCCGGGGCTGGCCCAGCACCGCCGCCACCACAGTCTCGTTCCTGGCGCTCCTGATCGCGTTCGGCGCTGTCATCACGGGCATCGTGGTCGCCGTCGTCAGCCAGGCCGACCAACTGGCCAGCAAGGCCACGGAGGGCTTCGACCGGGTTCACGCATTTATTCGTACGGGTCCGATCCCGGTTGATGACCAGCAGATCCAGCAGGCGCGGGACGCCGTCGTCGATTTCGCCACCAGCAGCACCGTGGGCGCGGGCGCCATTTCCGGGCTCAGTGCGGCCGGCAACGTCATCACCGGGGCCCTCCTGATGGCTGTCATCCTGTTCTTTTTCCTCAAAGACGGCCAGAGCATCTGGGCCTTTGTGCTGCGGGCGTTCAAGGGCCCGAACCTGGTGAAGGCACGCCGTGCCGGGGAGCGAAGCCTGAACGTGCTCGGCGGCTACGTGCGCGGAACATCCATAGTGGCCCTGGTCGACGCCTTTTTTATTGGCCTGGCTCTGGTAATAATGGGCGTTCCGCTCGCGCTGCCGCTGGCCGCACTGACCTTCATTGGCGCCTTTATCCCGCTGATCGGCGCTACCCTTGCCGGCACGCTCGCGGCCCTTGTCGCGCTGGTTGCCAACGGCCCGGTCGCGGCCCTGATCGTTATCATCGTTGTGATCGCAGTCAACCAGCTGGAGGGGAACTTCCTGCAGCCCGTGGTGATGGGCCAGGCCCTCAGCGTCCATGCCCTGGTGATTCTGCTGGCCCTAACGGCCGGCACCATCCTCGCCGGCATCATCGGCGCGATCCTTGCCGTCCCCTTGGTGGCTGTGGCCTGGGCCGCGATCAAGGCCTGGAATTCCGGAGACGACATTACCCCCGAGGCCATTGCAGCGGCCGAACACGAAACCCGACTGAACGAAAGGGGCGACGGCGTGCGGTCCAAGCCTAGGCGTGGGCGGGGCCGGCAGAACGACGGGTCGGACGCTGCCGCCGCCGATGTCCCACAGGACTGACCGGCGGCCGGATTAGACTTCCGTCATGGCCATCTACCTCGATCCGCCGCTCTGGCCTGCACACGGAACGCACTTCTCGCATCTGGTCTCGGACGCCTCGCTGGCGGAACTGCACGACTTTGCTGCGGCCGCGGGCATTCCGGAGAGGGCGTTCGACGGTGACCACTACGACGTCGCCGAGGCCCGCTACAGCTCCCTAGTGGCGGCCGGAGCCATCCCGGTGGAGGGGCGGATCCTGGTCCGGAGGCTGATCGCCAGCGGGCTGCGGATCCCGGCCCGGCGGCGCAGCGGCTCACTCAAGCTGCCCCTGCTGACCCGGTGGAACGGGACCCTCCCCGGCCACGACGCCCTGTTCCTGGACCTGCTGGATCGCTGGGGCGAGGAGCACCGGAAGTATCACGGCCGCACGCACCTCCTGGCGGTCCTTGAGGCGTTGGACCTCCTCACCGGGCCTGCGGAGCCGCCCCGGACCGTGTTGCTCGCCGCCTGGTTCCACGACGCGATTTACCGGGGGGTCGCCGGCCAGGACGAGGAGGAGTCGGCCCGGCTCGCCGAGGACCGTCTGGCCCATGCCGGCCTTCGTCCGGCTGAGGTGGAGGAAGTTGGCCGGCTGGTAAGGATGACTGCGGACCACCGGCCGGAGCCCGGCGATGACGATGCAGCACTGCTCAGCGACGCCGACCTCTCGGTGCTGGGCGGAACCCCGGCAGCCTATGCCCGGTATCTGGCCGCCGTCCGGGAGGACTTTGCGCACATCGGCGACGACGACTTCGCCGCCGGACGCGCCGGCGTCGTCCGCCACCTCCTGCAGCTGGACCCGCTGTTCCACACCCGACGCGGCAGGGAACTGTGGCTGGAGCCTGCACGGCGAAACCTCAAGGGCGAGACACAGCCCTAGCAAAAACCCGCTGGCCAGGCCCCAGCCGCGGCGTCCGGATGCGTTCAGGTGCCGCGGCGGAGGTGTCCGGCGAGTCGGTCGAAGGACTGACGCCAGCCGACGCCTTGAGCGTCTCTGTTGTCGATACTGTCGAAAGGTCCCTGGAAGAACGTCATCCTGGTGCCGCCGTCGATCTCCTCCAGCTGGAACGTCACCTCGGTCTCGAAGCCTCGGGTTCCGTCCGCACGGTCCCAGGCATGGGTGAAGACGAAGAGATGGGGCGGTTCGATGTCTGTGTGGACGCCGCTCCACCAGTGTTGCTCGCCGGTGCTGTCCTGGATCATGCAGGCCCGGTAGAGGCCGCCGATTTCCAGATCCGCATCGATGCTGTCCCGTGGAGTGTGGAATCCCCGCGGCCCCCACCATTCCGCAGCTTGGTCCGGGTCCGTCAAGGCGGACCACACCCGGGCAATGGGCGTCTGGAATTCGCGGGTGACCACCAGCATCAGGTCCTCTGCTGCAGCCGGGGCGGTTCCCTGCCCGGACCTGGCCGGACCTGCGCTGACGTGCTCGGACATCTCGGGACTCCTGCTCTGAAAGGGACTAGCGGTAGGCCTTGCTGTAGCCCGTCGCAAAGGGCCTGTCACTTGGGACGACCTGTTTGCCAAGCGGCATCAGCGAGACCGGAATCAGCTTGAGGTTGGCGATGGCAAGCGGGATGCCCACGATGGTGGCGGCCATTGCAATGGCGGTGACCACGTGGCCAATGGCAATCCAGATACCGGCGACGAAGAGCCAGATGACATTCCCCAGCAGCGAAAACACGCCCGTTCCACCGGGGCGGTCCACCACGGTTCGTCCGAAGGGCCACAGCGCATAGTTCGCGATCCGGAACGACGCCAGCCCCCACGGGATGGTCACTATCAGCAGGCAGCAGACGATACCGGCCGCGAAGTAGCCAAGCGAAAGCCAGAGGCCGCCGAAGAGCAGCCAGATGATGTTCAGCAGTGTCTTCATGGCTCCATTCTCCCCCGCCGGAGCCCATTCCGGCCTAGGGGTTCACCCTGAGAAATTCCTGAAATCCCCCGGGCCGCCCCGGCACGGCGCCCGGCGCTTTGCGAACGCACGGAAGGGCATAATACTGGGACCATGCCTGCACTCCTGAAGCTTGCCCTGATCGCGCCCGGGAGACGCAGATGACAACCATCGGAGACCTTCTTGGTCCCATTCTCGAAGTCATGACGTGGGTGGGTTTCGTCCTGGGCCTGCCGCTTCTGGTGTGGGGCTGGATTCGTCGCCGGCGCCGGTGCCAGTGGACCGGGACCACCGGGACAGTTATCAGCGCGGGCGGATTCACCGGCTACAGCTGGACGGACCACTACGACGCCGGCCACCGGTCCCTGCTGCCGGCGGCCGAGTCGGGCGGCCTGGTGGTGGGCACCGACGTCGAGCTGTTCTACGACGTGTGCCACCCCTCGCGCTGGGGGCTGACCCCGCCAAAGCACGACAATGCGGCCTGGACCCTCGGCTGGATCCTCACCGGGGTGGGGATCCTGTCCACGGTCGGCGGCTTTGTGCTGCTGCTCTTCTGAATCCTGCGGAACCGGCCGGCTAGGCCTGCTTGACCATTGCGGCTTCGACATTGATCTTGACCTTGTCACTGACCAGCAGGCCGCCGGTTTCGAGCGCGGCGTTCCAGGTTAGGCCGAATTCCTTGCGGCTGATGTCCGCTTCCGCGCTGAACCCGGCACGGGTGGCGCCGAATGGGTCCACGGCAACTCCGGTGAACTCGACTTCCAAATCCACCGGCCGGGTAACGTCCCGGATGGTGAGGTCACCGGTCAGCACGTAATCCTCGCCGTCGCCCCTGATGCCCTGGGCGCGGAACGTCATCTCCGGATACTTTTCGACGTCGAAGAAATCGGCTCCGCGGACGTGCGCGTCGCGGTTTGCGTCACCGGAATCAAAGCTGGCGGTCTTGATGCTGGCATGCAGGCTGGAGTCCGGCAGGGACTCACCGACACGGGCCTCCGCCGTCGCCTCATTGAAGCGGCCCCGGACCTTGCTGATGCCGGCGTGGCGGACGCTGAAGCCGACTTCGCTGTGGGACATGTCCAGTGTCCAGACGCCTTGGCTCAATCCTTCGGGCAGTGTCACAACGGTCTCCTTCGCGGCTGGCGGGCCGGGCCCGCCGGATCATCGGGGTACTCCCCCAAGGAGCCATGCTAGCCACGCCAACGCGGCGCGGCTAGCCTCTCGGAACCCGGCCGGCTACGACGCCGGCTGCGGCGCCCAGCCGATCGCCGGTGCGATGTGCCGGACGACGGTGCCCAGCAGCTTGGCGTTGAAGTCCACACCAAGCTGGTTGGGGACGGTGAGCAACAGGGTGTCCGCGGCCTGGACGGCGGCATCGGCGGCGAGTTCCCCGGCAATGGCGTCGGGCGCGCCAACGAAGCTCCTGCCAAACCGGGCCACGAGCCCGTCGATCACCCCGACCTGGTCGCGTTTCTCCCGCAGGGCGCTGAGGCCGAAGTACCGCCGGTCCTCATCGTCGACGATCGGCAGGACGCTGCGGCTGACCGATACACGCGGTTCGTGTGGATGGCCGGCGTCGGCCCAGGCCTGGCGGAACATGCTGATCTGCTCGGCCTGGAGCTGGTCGAAGGGCACGCCGGTGTCCTCCGTGAGCAGTGTGGAACTCATCAGGTTCATGCCCTGCTCCGCAGTCCAGACGGCGGTGGCGCGCGAGCCGGCGCCCCACCAGATCCGCCCGCCGAGGCCGGCGGAATGAGGCTGGACGGGCAGCAGCCCGGATCCGCCGCCGGCGTAGCGCGGCTCGGCCTCCGCCATCCCGGCGCCCGAGATGGCGCGGCGGAACACCGCCGTGTGCCGCCGCGCCATGTCCGCATCGGTTTCGCCGTCAGCCGGCACATGGCCGAACGCCGCGGCGCCGTCACGGGCGGGTTCGGGTGAACCGCGGCTGATTCCCAACTGCAGCCGCCCACCGCTGATCAGGTCCGTGGCGGCGGCCTCCTCGGCCATGTACAGCGGGTTCTCGTAGCGCATGTCAATCACGCCGGTGCCCATTTCGATCCGGCTGGTCCGGGCGGCGACAGCGGCCAGCAGCGGGAACGGGGACGCCTGCTGCCGGGCGAAGTGGTGCACCCGGAAGTACGCGCCGTCCACGCCCAGTTCCTCCGCGGCAACGGCCAGTTCGATGCCCTGCAGCAGGGCGTCGCGGGCGGTCCGGGTGCGGGAGCCCTCGCCGGGGCCCCAGTGTCCGAAGGACAAAAATCCGATGCGCTTCATGTCAGGGGCAACACGGTGCGGACCGGCGGCATTCCTGCGGCAGCGGTCAGGGCTTCGCCGCCGTCACGAAGTCCCGGATTTTGGCCAGGTCCTTCGCCCCGCGGGAAGATTCGACGCCGGAGGAGACGTCCACCCCCCAGGCATCTGCCTGCGAGGCCGCGCCGGCGACGTTGGCGGGATCCAGCCCGCCGGCCAGGAGCCAGTTGCGCCCGGCCAGCCCCTTGGCGCGGACCGAGGCGTAGTCCCAAGCCTCGCCGGAGCCGGGGACGGCGGCGTCGATCAGGAGCAGGTCCTCGCCCCAGTCCGCGAACGCCTCCGCCGCGGCGGACATGGTGACGGCCCGGATCAACTTGAGTCCGGCGTCGTGCACGGTGCGCACGTCTGCCGGGGTGCGGTCGCCGTGGAGCTGGACCCAGTCCAGCCCGGCTGCCTGGGCTGCGGCGACGGCGTCCGCCACGGTTTCGTGCCGGAAAACACCGACGGCGGGGAGCCCGGCCGGGACGTGGGCCAGGAGTTCCCGCGCCTGCGCCGGTGTCACTTCCCTGGGGCTGCGGGTCAGGACAAAACCGACGGCGTCCGCGCCGGCTTGCACCGCGGTCCTCACCGACTCCGGGGTGCTGAGCCCGCATACCTTGACGAACATTCGGCTCCTTCTGCAGTGTGCCTGAGTTTTCTGCCTCTGACGTTACCAAGACCGCACGGGCGGCGGAGCCTCGCTAAGGTGAAGGGATGGAGATCATCCGTTATGCCGAGTTGAAAGCCCACCCCTGGCCCAACGGCGGCGGGGTGACCCGCGAAGTGGCGCGCCGTCCTTCGTCCGGCGTTCCGCAGGACAACGCCGCAGGTGCCGGCTGGGACTGGCGGGTCAGCATCGCCGAGGTAGCCAAGGCGGGCGAGTTCTCGGCGTTCACCGGCATGGACCGCGTTCTGACCGTAATCGAGGGGGAGCTGTTGCTCCTGACCGTCGACGGCGCCGAACACCCGCTGGAGAAATACCGCCCCTTCCGGTTCTCCGGCGACGCCGCCGCGGCCGGGGCACTGCCAACGGGCGACATCCGCGACCTGAACGTCATCACCCGCCGGGGAGCCTTCAAGGGCTTCACCTCCATCATCGAACTCTCCAAAAAACGGGCACACCCGGTGTTCGAGGGCCAGCTGGGCATCCTGCTCCAAGGCCAGGCGGCCGTCGCGCCCGGTGGCCCAGCCGACGCCGAGCAAGTCACCGAGCCGCAGGCGCTGGACCGCTATGACGCCGTCGTGGGTTCGGACACCGCGTCCCCCGAGATCCTGGGCCGCGGCTTCCTGGCCGTGGTCTCCATCGACGCAGTCACCGACTAGCCATCCCGAACCCCGTCGGAAGAGCGTACGTTCGCCGCACCGCGGGGGCATTGCTAGGCTGGAACCAAGGCCGACTTCTTTGCGGCCTCCGGACGACGGATCAGTACCCGGCACGCGACAAGACTGGCCACAGGAGCTGTTATGGCGTGGTTAATACTCGTACTGTCCGGATCCCTGGAAGCCGTCTGGGCTGCGGCCCTGCACCGGACAACGCAGGCCTCCGGCCGCCGCCGGATTGCGCCGGCCGTGGTCTTCCTCATCTCCGTCTTGGCCAGTACCGGCGGCCTCGCGGTCGCCATGCAGTCCATCCCGACCGGCACTGCTTACGCAGTCTGGGTGGGGGTCGGTGTGGTGCTGACCTCCGCCTACGCGATGATCACCAAAGTTGAGCCAGCGACCCGGGGACGGATCCTGTTGCTCGGCGGAATCGTCGCCTGCGTCGCCGGCCTGAAGCTGGTGGTGTGACAATGGCCGCGAAACGTACGCCGAAACTGCCGGCCAAGGCGCCCACATCCACCCTGTCCTGGCTCATCCTGCTGGCCTCTGCTGTGCTGGAGGCCGTTTGGGCCACAGCCCTGGGGCAGTCCGACGGCTTCACCCGTCCGCTGCCCACCCTCGTGTTCGCGTTGAGCGCGACCCTGAGCATGGTGGGGTTGGGGCTGGCGGTGAAAAGCATCCCGCTCGGTACGGCCTATGCCGTCTGGGTGGGGATCGGCGCGGCGCTGACGGTCGGCTGGGCGATGGCCACCGGCGTCGAGCCTGCGAGCCCGCTGAAACTGCTGTTTATCGCAGGGATTGTGGGCTGCGCGGCCGGACTGAAGCTGCTGCCGGCGCCACAGCAGCCGCAATCCGCTGCCGGATCTCCCCGCGTTTGAGCCAGAACGACGGCGTGTCCCGGCGACGCGCCGTCGGACCGGCCACACAGCGTTCAAAGGGTGGGGAGACTCTGGCGCCGCCGCCCGGAATACTCTTGCCTCGAGTGCGGTTCTTGGCTGGGACGGCAATTCCGGCAGCGAAAAGGAGTCCAAAGATGAATGCAGCGACAGTCCAACTCGGCGACGGACTGGTGGTCAGCCTCCTCGGGTTTGGCGGCATGGCCCTGACTCCGGTCTACGGCGACGTGGACCCCGCCGAGGCCCTGGCCACTCTGCACCATGCAGTGGATGCCGGCGTCAGCTTCATCGACACGGCGGACATCTACGGTGCAGGCAGCAACGAGGAACTGATCAGCAGGCTCCTCAGGGAACGCCGCCATGAGGTGCAACTGGCCACCAAATTCGGACTCGTAGGGAACCCGGCAGCCGGCTACTCCGATATCCGCGGCGACGCAGCTTACGTTCGGCAGTCCGTGGACCACAGCCTCCAGCGCCTCGGCACCGACACCATCGACCTGTACTACATGCACCGCCGTGACCTCCGCGTTCCGATTGCGGAAACCGTGGAGGCCATGGCGGGGCTGGTGCAGGCCGGCAAAGTGCGGCATCTCGGCCTGTCCGAGGTGACGGCCGAGGAACTTCGTGAGGCCGTCAGTATCCACCCGATCGCTGCAGTCCAGAGCGAGTGGTCCATCTGGAGCCGCGATGTGGAACGCCACGTTGTCCCCACGGCGGCCGAACTTGGTGTGGGTTTTGTGCCCTATTCCCCGCTGGGCCGGGGATTCCTCACCGGCACCGTGGACGGCTCGAAACTGGGAACCAACGACTTCCGCCGCAAGATTCCCCGGTTCGCCGCGACGGCCCTGGACGCCAATCAGGGCGTGGTGGCCGCCGTACAGTCTGTCGCGGCCGAGCTTGCCGCTGCCGGCCAGCCCGCAACTCCTGCCCAGGTGGCTCTGGCCTGGCTGCTCACGCAGGGCCGAAAGCTTGGACTGCCGGTGGTCCCCATCCCCGGCACCCGCAGGGCGGCGCGGATCGACGAAAACCTCGGCGCGCTGACGCTCGACTTCACCGCAGCCCACCTCGAGAAACTCGACGCCGCCGCGGACGCCGTCGTCGGCTCCCGCTCGGCGGACCCCAGCTGGGTGTCCGAGGGCCGCGAATAGCCGATCCGTAGACTAACCCCATGGACACGCTTATTCACTCGTTACGGGACATCACCATCCGCCGGATTTCGGTCAGCGAGATGGACAACAACGTATATCTGCTCACCAGCAAGGACTCCGGCGCGCAGCTCCTGATCGATGCGGCCGATGATCTGGCTGCCATCCAGGGCCTACTCACCGACGCCGCCGCGGATACCTCCGCCACGCCGAAGCTGGCGCTGATTGCCACCACCCACCAGCACTGGGACCACGTCCGAGCGCTCCCGGGCCTGGTAGCGGCCACCGGCGCCAAGACGGCCGCCGGGACGGATGACGCCGCCGCACTCCCCGTTCCGGTGGACGTGCCGCTCGATCACGGGAACATCGGGAACTTCGACGGCTTTGATGTGACAGCGGTGCACCTGCGCGGGCACACCCCCGGTTCGATCGCGCTGGTCTACCAGGATCCGGACGGTCCGGCGCACATCTTCTCCGGAGATTCGCTGTTCCCCGGCGGGGTAGGCAACACTCAGAAGGATCCCGTCCGGTTCGCCCAGCTGATCGACGACGTCAGCGCACGCCTGTTCGATGTGTATCCGGATGAGACCGTCGTGCACCCCGGCCACGGGAAACCCACCACCCTGGGTGCGGAACGCCCGCACCTAAAGGACTGGCGCGCCCGCGGCTGGTAAGACTTCATCGAGTGCTCCGTAACTGCCCTTTTGAATCTTCTCAACAGCAGTTACGTGGGCCCACGACCGCCGGGTTCCCTGACCGGGCTTGCGAGGTCAGGGAGCGGCTGGGGCTTAGCGGCTGCGGCGTTCGTTCGACGCCGGAGCGGACGCCCGGCGGGGTCCGCCGCTGCGTGCCGGACGGCCTTCGCTGGACCTGCCGTTGCCGCCGCCCGCGTAGGACCCGCCCGAGGTGCCACCGGTGTTCGAAGACCAAACAGCCGAGTTCGCTCCGGTCTTGCTTCCAGCGGGCTTGGCGCCGGCGGCTGCCCGCTGGCCCGTAGCCGGACGCCCGCCGCGCTGGCCGCCAGCGGCAGCACCCGTGCGGGGTGCGCCGCTGCGGGGTGCGCCGCTGCGGGGAGCCGAAGCGCCCCGGGCGTCGCTGCGTCCTTCGGCGGCCCGTCCGTCCGAACCGCGGCCGGCCGCAGCGCGGCCACCTGCAGCGGGAACATCGTTACGGTGCGCGCCGTATGAGGTGGAGCGGGCCCGGGCGCTGCGGCGTTCTGCACGCTCGGCATCCATCCGGTCCTCGTTCCGCTCGATCACACGATCTGCGGCGTTACGCGCAGCAGCCTGGCCTTCGTAGGCCACGGCGCGGCGCTCGGCCCGGGGAAGATCGGTGCGGGGAGCTTCAGTTCCAACGCGTCCGCGGCCGCCGCGGCCACCACGGCCACCGGCGGTGGGTGCCGCCTGGGTAGTGCGGCGGGCGCGCTTACGCTCGGCGTTGGCACCGGTGGAACTGCCGCCGCCCTGGTTGGACTTGGCAGCCAGCAGCGCGGCGCGGGTGCGCGGATCAATCTTGTCGGCCATGTCGCCCACCAGCTCGGCAACCAACGGGGAGTTGGCGGTGACGCGCTCGAAGTTGACGTCGACGCCGGCAGCCTTCATCAGCTTCTTGACGTCGGACTGCTGCTCCGGCAGGGTCAGCGTGACCACTGTGCCGTCGGAACCGGCGCGGGCGGTACGGCCCGAGCGGTGCAGGTAAGCCTTGTGCTCCGTGGGCGGATCCACGTGGATGACCAGCTCGACGTCGTCGACGTGGACGCCGCGGGCTGCGACATCGGTGGCGACCAGGACGCGGACCTCGCCGGAGGAGAACTCGGCCAGGTTGCGGTCACGGGCATTCTGCGAGAGGTTGCCGTGCAGGTCGACGGCGGGGATACCGGCGTCGGTCAGGGTCTTGGCAAGCTTGCGGGCGTGGTGCTTGGTGCGCAGGAAGAGCACCCGGCGGCCGGAACCCGAGGCAAGCTCAACAATCAGCTGCTTCTTGACGGTCTGGTCGTTGACCACCAGCACGTGGTGCTCCATGGTGGTGACCGCGGCCTGTGACTCATCCACGGCGTGGGTCAGCGGGTTGGACAGGTACCGCTGGACGATCTTGTCCACGCCGTTGTCCAGGGTGGCGGAGAACAGCATGCGCTGGCCCTGGCTGGGGGTCATGTCCATCAGCTTCTTGACCACCGGGAGGAAGCCGAGGTCGGCCATGTGGTCGGCCTCATCGAGGACGGTAATCTCGACGCCCTCGAGGGTCAGGATGCGTTGGCGGATCAGGTCCTCCAGGCGGCCCGGGCAGGCGATGACGATGTCGACGCCGGCGCGCAGTGCCTTTTCCTGGCGGGCCTGGGAGATACCGCCGTAGATCACTGTGGTGTTCAGTCCCATGGCCTTGGCCATCGGCTCGATCGTGGCATTCAGCTGGGTGGCCAGTTCGCGGGTCGGGGCCAGGACCAGGCCCATCGGGCGGCCGGGCTTGCGGAAGTGCTTCGCTTCCCGCTCAGCGAGTCGTGCTACAAGCGGGATGGCAAAGGCAATGGTTTTTCCGGAGCCGGTTCGGCCGCGGCCCAGGACGTCGCGTCCGGCCAGGGTGTCCGGCAGCGTCTTGACCTGGATGGGGAACGGTTCCACGATCCCCTGGGCGGTCAGGGTGTCGGCCAGCGCTTTGGGCGTGCCGAGGGCAGCAAATGTAGTCATAGGTTTCAAAGTCTTTCAGGCGGTATCCGTGCGGATATCGGCCCCCGGCGCCGGTTGGCTCAGGGGTTCGCCGAAGAAAAGTCAGGTGATCAACCGGCCAGCTGCTGGGTAAGCCGGCGGCCGGGACCAAATAGAACGCGTTCATCGACGCAGGATGTGCCTCTCACATGAAAAAACCCACTCCCTGAACGAAAACCGAAAGGAATCCGGCAGGGGAACCGGTTGATGAACCGGACCGATCATTCAAGACCAAAGTGGGCATCACTGCACATCAAGTTCACCTAGTCTATCATCCGGCAAGGCCAGAGCCGTTTCCTGCCCCAGCTGAGCACCCCGGGGCCAGGAACAGCGGGATGTGCGAGGGCGGCCGGGCCGGTAGCTGCGCGGCGGCCGGAATGTTCGCCGCCTCCGCCCGCAGGACCAGCAGCGCCTCCGTGTCGATCAGCTTGCGGGCTCCGGTCCGCTCGTCCAGGATCCAGAACAAGTCCATGGCCGCCACCGTCCGGATTACCTCACCCCGATGGAAGAGTTTCCCGTTGTGCCACGCCTCAATCCGGTCCCCCACCGACAGCTCCGCGCACGAATGAACCTGCCGCGCACCCCCTGCAGTCATTGCCCGTTCCCTCCCGGATCTTGTTCCTAGGTCCGGCTCCAGAGTCCCCCGCCGACGTTTCGCGAGCGTTTCCGGGCCGTGATTTTTGTGTGTCAATATTTCGGCAGCTCCGCTTTACCGGTGTCCCCGGCTGCCTTCCCCTGCCATGATGTGGGAAGGAACACACGAGCGGCGAGGACAGCAATGGCAGAGCACAATCATCCCGAGCACACCGACAACAGCGGCGCCGCCCAGATGTGGGACGAGCGGTACCGCAGCAGGGACAGGATCTGGAGCGGGCAGCCGAACCCGCAACTCATCGCCGAAGCCGCTGCCCTTCCGCCCGGAACGGCTCTGGACCTGGGCTGCGGCGAGGGCGCGGACGCCATTTGGCTCGCCAGCCGCGGCTGGGAAGTGTCCGGCGTCGACGTCTCCGCTGTCGCCTTGGAACGGGCCGGTGCCCATGCGCGGGAACGCGGCCAAAGCGGGAGCATCACCTGGCTCCGGCAGGACCTCAGCACCTGGGTGCCCACCGAGCTCTTTGATCTGGTGACGGCCCAGTTCCTGCATTCCACCGTGATGCCCTGGCAGCAGGCGCTGCAGCTGGCGGCCGCAGCAGTGCGTACCGGAGGGACGCTGCTTATTGTTGGCCACCACCCGGACGGGTTGCCGCCGTGGAGCCAACACCACGACCACTCACCGGAACGGTTCTATACCGCCGAAGACCTGGCCCGCGAGTTGGGGATTGCGGCGCCGGAATGGCAGCTCGACGTCGTCGACACCCGCCATCGCAGTGCCACCGGGCCTGACGGCGAGGCAGCCGCGCTGACCGACGCCGTACTGCGCGCCACCCGGCTGGCAGCCCGTTAGGCAGGCGGACGTACACGGCGGTTCAGGGTCTAAGCCCGCTTGTTGTTTCGCTCGTGCACGAGCGACAAGGCCAGCTTGGGACACAGCTGGACGGCGTCCCGCGCGGCTTCCAGGCTTCCCGCGCTGACAGGGACGTCGGTGCGGTTGCCGGACCGGCTCCGCCGCGGCACCGGGTAGCCCCAATCGTCGCGGGCCAGCAACGCCGGCAGCAGCTCGGTGCACAGCCCGCGGCCGTCGCATTTGGTCCAATCGATATGCAGCGAGTCGCTCATGCCGCACGTCCGCCCTGCCGCAGGCAACGGCCGGTGAGATGGGCCTTGACATCGTCGGCAAAGATGTCCAATGCGCTGCTGACCAGTTGGACGGTGCCGTCGGGATGATGGCAGGCACCTCGGCCGGAGACGAGTTTGCCGAGCCGGTTCAGCTCCCCGGTCAGCCGCGGGTTGGGTTCACCGGAGGCAATCCGGTTCAGGACGCCGGCCATGGCGGGAAGGCCAAACATACACGGTCCGCATTGTTGGGCGGATTCCCCCGCCAAATAGCTAAGGATCCGTGCCGTGGCCGCCAGCCCGCACTGGTCCGCGGGCAGCGCATGGATCACGCCGGCCCCGGGGCGCACCGTCTGCCCGTCCGGGCCGGCGGGCGATATCCGGTAGTCCAGCGGCCTGACCCAACGGCCGTGATATCCGCCGACCAACACGGCGGAGAGGGAACGGGCGTCAATTCCGGCGTCGCGAAGGATCACGCCGAGGGCAGCGTTTCCGGCAACCTCCTGCACTTGTGCCGGCCCCGGTCCGGAGACCGTGACGAGGCGGGTGCCGGGGTCCGCCGGTGACCCTGCGCTGCGGAACCAATCGGCACCATAGCGGGCGATGAGACCGATGTGGGCCAGCGTCTCGACATTCAGAACCAGGGTGGGGCGGCCTTTGAGCCCGGATTCGGCCAGCCGGCGCCGCTTGTCCAGCGGACGGGCGGCACCGGTGGCAATGGCATTGACCGCGGCGCTGGCTTCCCCGGCGATGAAAGCCTCCGGTGCCTGAACCAACCGGATCCGGCGTGCTGCCGGCCGCTCGGCAATCGCAGGTGCCGCCTCATCGAGGCTCCCTGACGCTGCGTAGAGGTACATCTGCGAGCCTGCCACTGCGCGGTTGGCCACCAGCAAGCCGTCAATCACCAGGTGCGGGGCATTGGCCAGCAGCGTCCGGTCCTTGAAACTGAGGGGTTCGCCCTCGGCTCCGTTGGCAATCACCACCGGACGCGCCGGCAGGATTCCGGCCGAGCGGGATTCCGCAGTCACCGCCATCTTGCGCCAGGAGGCGAACGAAGCACCGCCCCGCCCGGTCAGCCCGGAGGCTTCCAGCACACGGATAAAGTCCGGTCCGATCGCTTCAATATCCAGTGGCCCAAAGGCCTCGAGATGGTCCTGCAGTCCAGCGTGCGCCCCGGCGGCGAAGAGCCGGTAGGTCCCCACCGGCGCCTGGGGCCGGAGAGCTTCGGCAAGCGAGGTGTTGGGCGGGGTCATGGCAGGCCTCCTTGACGGGCTTTGGACGTTTCGAGGAAGACGGCGGAAAGCCGCCAGATTACGGCGCCGCCGACAGCCGCCACCGACGCTGTGGCCAGAATCAGGAACCACGCGCCGGTCCCGTCGGTGCCGTTGCCGATAGCGTGGGCCAGCGCGATGGGCCAGACTGCGTAGCTAAGCAAATGGACGGCCTTGAAGGTTCGTTGCCCGATGCGATGGCGGAGCAGCCCCGTAATGACAATGGCAAGCACGAGGTCCAGGGCAACCGTTCCCAGCCCCTGCCAAAACGGCCGATAGCCACTGAGGAACGGGACAACCACATCGACCACGTTGAGCTTGGCGAAGGAATCCAGCAGCAGCGACCCCACGTGCAGGCCAAGGAATACCGAGGCGAGGACGGCGAAGTTGCGGTGCAGGAGGGTGACGGAGAACCGCGGCAGGATCAGCAGCGGCCTGCCCGAACGGGTCAGGATGCCCAGCAATACCGTTGCTGTGAACAAAGCCAGGGAGATAAAGCCGCTCACCCGCCCAAAAGCCCACATGGCCTCATCCACGGTGGTGGCCTCCCAACGCCGTCGGCTGCTCGCTGGGCCACCCACCGGTGGTGATGATCCGTCCTTGCTGGTCAACAAAACGGCCGGCAATGCCCCGGTCCCGGAACCAGTCCACGGCACGAAAACCCCGGACGACGCCGGCGGTACTGAACGCGTTGGCCTCCAGGCACGTCGGGGCCGCGACTGTGACGGAGCGCCACACAGTTTCGGCGGGGAGGCCGAAGCGCGGATCCAGGATGTGGTGGACCTGCGCACCCGCGTGCTGCCACCGTCGTTTCTGGGTGCTGGAGGTGGCCATCGCGGATCCCGCACCGAGGCTCAACTGCTGGGCCGGATCGTCATTGACATCCTGGACGAGCACCTGCCACCCGCCGTCCGGTGCCGGACCGGCAGTGGCCAGGTCCCCGCCAAAGCAGGCCAACACACCGCAGCCCAACTCGGAGTAGACCTGATCGGCCGCCCGATCCGCGGCGATGGCCTTGGCGGTGGCGCCAAGGTCCAGGCGGATGTCGCCAGGGACTTTCAGAGTCCGCCCGTCGATGCTAATGCGGGTCCATCCTGCGCGCGCCCTGGCAACGGGATGCCCCGCAGGGCCCGAAGCCGTCCCGCGCCCGCCGCGGGGGAACAGCCTGACGCTCACGATGTCCCGGTCGTAGCCCAGGGCTTCCAAGTCCCTGCCCAAGGTGGGATCAACGTCGCCCTCGGTCCAGAGGGCGGCGTCGAGGGCGCGTTCGACGAGCAGCGCCAGCAGCGGGCTGACCTGGGCGCCCGCGGCAAGTTGCGGACCCAGCCTGGCCAGTTCCGAATCGTGCCTGAACCGGCTGCAAGCAACGTCAATATCGGCGAGGGTCCGCCGGACAATGCCAGCGGCCGCTGTGAGCGCGCCCGGTTCGGTTACGGTGACGCCGGCTTCCAGGCCCCAGACGGTCCATGATGCGCTGGCAGTCATTTCAGGATCCCGACGATTTGCCGTGGACGGCTCCGCCGCTGCCCGGCTGCACGGGTGTTATTCCGGAGTAGCTTTTGATCTGGCGCCCACTACTGCTATTCGAACTGCCGCTCCCGGTGGACGACGAACCGGTGGACCCGGTGCTGGTGGTGGCTGCCGTCTTCGTGCTTGGGGTGGCGGCGTAGACGACAGCCGATGCGATCCCCGCGGTCACAAGGCTGCCCGCCGCGACGGTGACGGTGATGCCGGCGGCCAGTCGTTTGCCGCTGCTTCGAGTGTCCATGGCCTGCTCCTAGAATTCCGCGGTGAGAATGCCGCTACCTCAATAGTCCTCCCGGATTCTTTGTGTTTTCTTAGACAATGCTGTCCCCCGGATTTGAGTCTTCCCGGCTTGTCAGCGGCCGGCGAAGCGCTCAGGCAAGCGGCAGGGTGACCACAATAGAGGCCCCGCCCTCCGGTGGATGCGGCTCTACGCGCACGGTTCCGTGGTGCAGCGAGACAATCTCGGCCACAAGCGCCAGCCCAAGCCCGTAATGGCGCGGCTTCCCGGTGGCGGGAGCCTCGGGGCGGGCGGAGGCGAACCGTTCAAAGGCGCGCGCCTCTGTCCCGGCGGCAAAGCCGGCTCCGTCGTCGGTGACCCGAAGCACTGCGTCCCTGCCGCGGGTACTGACGCTGATGCGGACTGCGGTCCTGGCGTGGTCCAGTGCATTGGAAATGAGCGCGGTGAAGACCCGGCCCAGCGACACCGCGGACCCGCGGACGACGACGGGCTCCTGCGGGAACTCTGTTTCCAGCCGGAGGGACTGTGACTCTGCCTGCCCGCCGGCAAGGGCTGCGGCGCCGCCCCCGACGACACAAAGGTTGACCGGTGTGAAGTCTGCCGCTCCCCGGGGGTCGGCCGCCATCAGCAAGTCGTCCAGGATCCCTGTCAGCAGCTTTGAGTCATTGACGATGCCTTCGACGCCTTTCGCGATCTCCTGCGGTGCCGGAGCCGCACCGGAGCCCATCAGCCGCCGGCGCAGCAGCTGCGCCCTGGTGCTAAGCAACGTCAACGGAGTCCGCAGTTCGTGGCTGGCGTCGGCGATGAACCGGCGCTGCAGTGCCACACTCTCCACCAGCGGAAGCATGGCACGCCTTGCCATCCATACGGAAGCGGCTGCGGCGAGGACCGCGGCGGCCGCTCCGGCAACCACCAGTGCGAGGATCAGCCGGTCCGACTCCTCCTGCCGTTCTCGCTGGTCGACGGCGGCCTGGACCACCCTGCCGTCGTGGAAAGCGGTTAAAACGGCATAGGTCCGGCCCGCTACCTGGACTTTCCCCCGTTCGCTCCCGCCGGCCACACTCACGCGGGAGATGGCAGCGACGTCCGGCAGTCCTGCCGGCATGTTGCGTGAAACACTCAGCTGGCCGTTGCTGGAGATGGCCAGGAAGACGTCCAGCGGGGCATCCCGGGTTGAGTCAATCAGGGTGGCCCCCACCAGTTTCCGGTTGTCTGCTTCATCGGCGCCGGCGGCCACGACGGAGAGCATAAGTCCACCCATAAGCGCGAGCAGAACCACGATAAGCGCAGCGAACTGAACGGCGAGCCGCACCACCGCGCCCTTCGAGTCAGTGCTGGCACGGGACCTCAACGGATTTCTCCGAGCCGGTAGCCGACTCCGCGGACTGTCAGCACCGAGGACCGGCCCAGTTTCTTCCGCAGGTAGTGCACGTAGGTGTCCACGACGCCGTCGTCGTCGGCATCCGGGAATACCGCGCTGACAAGGCCTTCCCGGGTGAAGATCTGGCGGGGGCTGCGGGCCAGCTGGGCCAGCAGCTCACTTTCCCGCTCGGACAGGACAATGACCGTTCCGGTGGCTGAGGTGACCGTGCGGCCGTCAACGTCCAGCATGCCGCCCGGGACCCGGACGGCGCCGGCCCGCGTCGGATGGCGGCGCAGCAGGGACCGCAGCCGGGCAAGGAGCTCGTCGACGTCGAAGGGTTTGCCCAGGTAATCCTCCGCGCCCCGGTCAAGGCCTTCCACGCGGTCCGCAGGATTGCTCAGCGCAGAGAGGATAAGTGCAGGGGCATCCACGCCGCGGTCCCGAAGCCGCTCAAGAACGTCCAGTCCTTCGATGGCCGGGAGCCCCCGATCCATCAGCAGCACGTCGAACTCCTGGCTGAGACCCTCATGCAGGGCGCGTTGCCCGTCCTGGGCCAGCACCACGGTGTAGCCCTCGCCCGCAAGCAGCTCGCTGAGCATTGCGGCCAGGCTTGAATCGTCTTCCACCAGCAGCACCCTCGGCCCAACCGTCATGGTCTGAAGTATAGGTCCGGCGCCAGCGCCGGAGCCGTGCGGGGGTGCCGTGCGCGGCTGGCCCGCGGGGGTGCCCTGCGGCGGTGCCGTGCGGGGCTGGCCCGGCCACCCAGCTCGCGGCAACCGGGCAACATAAGGGCGGACGCCGGGCCCTAACCCTTCGACCTCCCCCGGCCGGGCCTCGCCGATGCCTGCGGCGCGGCCACCCGCGGGGCGACCACGACGACGGCGGCGGCGATCACCGCTGTAAGCGCGAAGACGCCGGCAAAGGAGGCCGCCAGCGCGCCCGCCGTGGTGAACGCGGAAAAGACAATTCCCGTGGTGGCGAGGGACAGGGCACCGCCGAGCGAGTCGGAAATGGACATCGCGGAGCTGTTGAAGCCCTCGTTCTGCTTGCTGGACAGGCCCAGGGTCATCACGCTGAGGCGGGCGTACATCAGCCCCATGCCGCCTCCGGCGAGTACCCACGCGGCGATCGCGACGACGGCTGGCCAGCCGAGGACCGTGGTCACCAGCACCAGGGCGATTGCGGCAAGCACCAACGCCGCGCCGATTCGGACTGCTCGGCGGTGATCCAGGCGCTCCCCGAGCCGGCCCTGGACTGCGGAGCCGGCGGCCCAGGCGACGGCGCCGCCGGTCAGGGTGAGCCCGGCGAAAGTGGGTGTGAAGGAGTATCGCTCCACCAGCAGGTAGGGCAGGTAAACCTCGGCGCCGAAAAACGAAGCAGCCGCTAAGCCGCGGGTGAGGATGACGCTGGGGAGGCCGCGTTGGGCGGTCAAAGTGCCCTGCGGCACCAGCGGGCGGACGGCGATCAGGGCCACGGCCACGGCGGCAACGGCCACGACTCCGCCGGCCACCGGAAGCCGGACGGAGAGGTTCAAGCCGAGGACGGCGAGCGCCGCGAGGGTAGCCCACGCAAGCCGGCCATAGCCCCAGGCCTTCCGCGCACCGCCAGTGGACATGTCCACCGGCGGTGCGCCTTCCGGGATGTCGGCGTCGGGCGTGCCGTGCAGTCCGCGCAGTGCCGGCACAATCATGAGCAGGGCCGGAACCACAAGCCCCACTACGCCCAGGAAGACCCAGTGCCAACTGGCCAGCTGCGCCACGAGGCCGGCGGCGAAGGGGCCCACCAGCGAAGGAATCACCCAGGCCGCGGAAAAAGCGGCGAAAATCTTCGGGTGCAGTGCCCGCGGATAAACCCGGGCGATCACGACATACAGCGCCACCGTAATTGCGCCGCCGCCGAGGCCTTGGACCAGGCGGCCTGCCACGAGGGCCGGCATACTCCCGGCCGTTCCGGCGGCCAGCAGCCCAACCGCAAACATGGCCACGGACGCGTACAGCGGCCCCACCGGGCCGTGCCTGTCAGACCAGTTGCCAGCGGCCACCATGCCAATAACGCCCGTGGCGAACGGCCCGGCAAACGCCAGGGCGTAGAGGGCAGCCCCATCCAGCTCACGGCTGACCACCGGCATGATCGTGGTCACCGCCAGCGATTCGAAAGCGGCCAGGAACACCAAGGCGCAGGCACCCAGGGTCACGAGTAAATAGTCGCGGTCGAAGATGCCTGCTGAATTTAGGCTCGAAACGCGGGCGGGTCGGAGTGCGGGCATGGCCTGATCGGTGGTCAGGGACGCAGCTCTAAAACATCAACCAAAACTGAGGTAGTGCCGGTCCGGGGGTTTGCTGGAGCTTTCAACGAATAACGCCAGAAGGTTAAGGGAAGCATGCCACAGCAGGCCCTTCGCGCCCTAGCGCGGGATTCCCGGCTCACGCTGCCGCAGCGCCAGCGCGGCGGTCACGGCCGCGGACGGCGAATGCAGCCATTTAGTGAAGCCGGCGTCCGGCGCTTCCAGGTTTAAAGTCACATCCGGGGTGCTGGGCATCAGACGGTGGTCAGCACGGGGGCGGTGAGCTTGCCGTCGCGCATGGTGGCGACCGAGTCGGTCAGCGGGACGAATTCGGTGTCGTGGGTGACCATAACGGTGGCGACCATAAAGTCGTCGGTGACACGGCGCAGGAGCCGGACGATCGAGCCGCTGCGTTCGTGGTCCAGGGCCGCGGTGGGTTCGTCCACGAGCAGGACCTTGGGATCGCCCATCAGGGCGCGGGCGATGTTGACCCGCTGGCGCTGGCCGCCGGAGAGCTGGTGCGGCCGTTTGTCCGCACTCGAGGAGAGTCCGACGACGTCGAGCAGTTCCGCGGCTTTCGCACGGGCGGCTTTGACGGACTTTCCGCGCAGGTGATCGCCGATGATGAGTTGTTCGGCGGCCGTCAGGGACGCGAGCAGGTTCGGTTGCTGGAAGATGATGCCGATCTTCTCCCGACGCAGCGCGGTGAGGTCCTTGTCGCCGAGCCCGGTGGCGTCAGTTCCGTCGATGATCACGAGGCCACGGGTGGGGCGGACGAGGGTGGCGGCGGCGGCGAGGAGACTGGATTTGCCGGAACCTGACGGACCGACGAGGGAGACCATCTGACCCGCCTGTACGGTGAGGTTCACGGCGTCAAGGGCCTTGATGGTTCCGTCCCCGTCCGGGTATTCGAGGCTGACGTTGACGAGGTGGAGGGGACCGCGCTCGGAGGTGCGGGAGCTGGAGGTAGAGGACATGGTGTTGTTTCCTTTCAAAATGTGCACGGGCCGGGATCTGCGCTGCGGACGCGGCCAGGCGTCCGGGGAGGTTTTAGTTCCCGCCGAGGGCGATGAGGGCGTCGACCTTGGTGACGCGGCGGACCGCCAGCGCCGCTCCGGCAAGGCCGAGGGCGATGATTCCAAGGATGGGCAGGAGTGTTGTTGCGGGGTTGACCAGGAAGGGGGCTGCCTGGGCGGCGAAGAAGCCGCCGAGGATGCCGATCCCGCCGCCGAGTCCGGCCCCGGCCAGCAGCACGACAGCGGCCTGGGTGATGGCGTCACGCAGGATGTAGGCACTTGATCCGCCCATCGCCTTCAGCACGGCGATGTCGCGGGTCCGCTGGACGGTCCATACGGTCAGGAAGGCCACGATGACCAGGGCGGAGATGCCGTAGAGGAACGCCTGCATCAGAAGCAGGGAGCCGTTCTCGCTCTTGTAGGACCCCAGTGCCTGGAAGGATCCGGTGCGTGTCGCACTTACGGTGCGGGCTGCTGCGTTCGCGGCTGCCTCGTCAACGGAGGCGCCGTCGTTGTAGGTGACGGCGGCGACGGTTCCGAGCTGCTCCGGGTCGCTCAGGTGGGCCAGCTTCGACCAGGCGGGAAGCGCTGTCCAGACGACGCTGGTGTGCGAGTACCACTGGTCCTCGACCACTGCACTGACGGTCAGTTCGATTCCCCCGACGCTGGCCCTGTCCCCGATTGTCATGGAAAGGGCTTTGGCGACGGTTTTGCCGATCACCACGGTGTCCGCGGTGACCCGGGACGGCGCCAGCCGGGCGTCCGGCGAGACACCGAAGACTGCGACGTTGGTGGTGCCGGTACCCGCCCCGGTATCCGCGGCCACGGCCTGGAACCGGGTCTGGCTGATGCCCACTGCCTCCGCGTTCCGGACGCCGGCCCGGTTTCTCCAGCTGTCGAGCTGGGCGGCGGTGACTTCGCTTTCGGTGAAGGAGGCCTTGGGCTCGTTGGTGCCCGGGGCGCCAAAGACGATGCTGTCCACTGCCTTGGCGTCGACTCCCCCGCCGTTGGTGGCGCCGAGTTTGTCAATGGCCGACGTCGACTGGTCGCCCAGCCCGGCTGTGAGTCCCGAGAGCATAACGAGCAGCAGGGTGATCAGGGCAACGACGCCGCCCATCAGGGCAAACCTGCCCTTGGCGAAGCGGATATCGCGGATGGCAAGAAACACGTTTGTTCTTCTTTCAGTGGGTGAGGCGGTGGCCGGAAAAGCTCCTAGATCCACTCTCCCGCGGGCAGGCGGCGGCGCCATCGTGCAGTTGATTGAGCCGCGGTCGAAGAATGGTTGAGCCCCGGGTCAACCATTTGATTGATCCGGCCCGGGCCGGGCAGGCATAAGCTGATCCAATGCCTGCCACGGAACCACTCCACGCCCGGAACGGGACCGGTCTTAGCCGACCCGGCGACCCGCTTCGCGGACTGGACGCTGCGCCCTCCGTTGCGATCCTGCGCGTACTGAGGGTCACCCTGCACGTCGGCTTCGCCGCCCTGCTCGGAGTGGCTGTCCTGAGGCTCCTGGTGTCCAATGAGAGGGACCCCGGGCGGTATGCCTTGGCCGGGACAGCGCTTGTTCTGGCCGGGGTTTACCTCACCGGCACCATGATGGAAAAGCGCTTCGCCGCCGGCAGCACAGAGCGCGATCCGCGCCGCTACGGTGTCCTGTGGCTGGGAATCGTCACCGCTTTGTGGGCCCTCCTGCTGGCCGGAAGTTCCGACTTCGCATGGCTGGCTTTCCCGCTCTTCTTCCTGCATTTGCACCTGTTGCCGCGACCGGTGGCGCTGCCGATGATCGCGCTGATGACGATCGCGGTGATTGCGGCCCAGTGGGGGGCCAGCGGACTTCCCGCCCCGCAGCTCGCCGTGGTCCTTGGTCCGCTGTTTGGCGCGGCGTTTTCGGTCGTGACCGGGCTGGCCTACCGTGCCCTGTACCGCGAAGCCGAGAACCAGCGCCGTGCAGCCGATGAACTCCGCCGGACCCGTGCGGAGCTGGCAGCAACCCAGCACGACGCCGGTGTCCTGGCCGAACGCGAGCGGCTGGCCCGGGAAATCCACGACACCCTTGCCCAGGGGCTCTCCAGCATTGTGCTGGTGGCCCGCGCGGCCGAAAAGTCGCTCGCCGCCGGGGACACGGCCACCGCGGCGGCACGTTTCGCGCTGGTGCAGCAGACAGCCTCGGAGAACCTCGCCGAAGCCCGGAACTTCGTCCGCGGACTATCGTCCCCTCATCTGCAGGAAACCTCCCTGGTGGAAACCCTTCGCAGGCTCTGCGACACCACGGAGACCAGCTCCGCGGCCGGGGGCGTTGGGCTGCGGTGCCGGTTCGAGCTCGACGGGACCCCCGCGGAGCTGCCGCAGCCGTACCGGGTGACCCTGCTCCGGGCAGCCCAGGCCAGCCTCGCCAACGTCAGGGACCACGCGAAAGCGGGCAACGCAGTTGTGACCGTCGCGTTTCTGGGCAGTGAAGTCACCATGGACATCTACGACGACGGCATCGGCTTCGACCCCGCCGGGTTGGCTGCCCGGATGAACGAACGGACGGATGGAAGCGGTTTCGGAATCCGGTCACTTCAGGAAAGGGTCACGGCGCTCAACGGCTCGCTCGAGATCGAATCAGCCCCCGGGGAGGGTACGGTGGTGGCCATCCGGCTGCCACTGGACGACGCCCCGGAGAGGGAACAACAATGAACGAGATCCGCATCCTGCTGGTCGATGACCACCCCGTTGTCAGGGCGGGGCTGCGGGCCATGCTCACCGAATTCGAGGGCATCTCGGTGGCAGCCGAAGCAGCCGACGGCGACGCAGCGCTCAAGGAACTCAAACGGTTGAAAACCCTGGGCGACCGCGTGGATGTTGTGCTGATGGACCTGCAAATGGGCGCAGGCATGGACGGAGTCACAGCGACCTCGCAGATCAAGCTGCTGGAGGCCGCCCCGCCGGTCCTGATCCTGACCACGTACGACACGGATGCGGACATCCTGGCCGCCGTCGAGGCGGGGGCCAGCGGCTACATGCTCAAGGATGCACCGCCAGAACAGATCCGGCAGGCCGTGCTGGCTGCCGCCGCCGGACAGACTGCCCTGGCTCCCAAAATAGCGGCCCTGCTGATGAACCGGATCAGCAATCCCACAGCTGTCCTCACGCAGCGGGAGGTCCAACTGCTGGAATTGCTGGCGACCGGGCTCAGCAACCGCGCTATCGCGAAACAGAGCTTCATCTCGGAGGCAACCGTAAAGACGCACCTGGTGCACATCTACGGCAAACTGGGTGTGGACAACCGCACCGCAGCCATCGCGGCAGCAACCCGGCGCCGAATCATCCGGGCCCCCGGCCAGCAAGGATAGGACACCCTCGGCGCTCTTTCCGGGTCCGTCAGCCTCCGACGAAACGGTTCCGCCCGGCCCGGTAGCCGAACACCGCGGCCAGCGAACCAACCGCGAGGAAAATCACACCGGCCGCCGCGAAGGACCCGGTAGCCTGATGCAGCTGGCCGACCATCAGGGTGCCGGTGGAACCCACCCCGTAGCCCACACCCTGCATCATGCCGGACAGGTGCGCCGCGGTGTGCCCGTCGTTCGCGCAGGATCGGGGCCAGCCAAGCGAAAACGCTGAAGGACATCATGGCTTGGAGGACCATAAAGAGGGTCACCTGCCATGCCACCGCCGAGCGCCACACATTGACGCCGCCGCGCGAAGCGTGGTGGGTGCCGTGGGGCTGCCTGATGGCCAGCGGCACAAACAGCAGAAGAACAACGCCGGCGGGCAGCGCCCAGAACCGCAGCGCCGCGGTCCATTCCCGGTCGCGCTGAAGACCGGGTAGGTGAACCCTGCGCCAAGCGCAGCGGAGGCGCAGATCGCGGTGGTCTAGATGTATTAACCACGGAGGTTAGTGACGCGGCTTGCTGGTGGCTGACCCTTGAGTGAGGTGTGGCCTCGGTGATGATTGTAGTCATGGAGCCAGGCT